>JAFAUR010000612.1 GCA_019243205.1 Acidobacteriaceae bacterium
ACGCAGCTTATAGCGTTCGCACCGACAGATCCAACTAACAGGAATCGCTTGGGTCGCGCGCGAAGTTGACTTCGAATAGCTCGGATGACTTCACGTCTTCGGGCGACACAGAATAAGAGTCGTCGGATTGAAGAACGGCCCTTAATCCTTTCGAGTCAGGCAGGCGGATGAGCGCAACGACGTCAGCCGGCTCATTTACGCGAACCTCCGCCGGCACTGCCGCATCCAGGACACGTTCCCGTAATTCCGATTCGTGGCTAGTGGCGCGATCGGGGTCGGGATGGAGTCGCTTGTCAATGATGACGGAGCGAATCGCGGCCGCCACATCGTTGAATGCCTCATCGCGGCGACCCCACACGATGATGGGACGCGCACCTTTCGGAAGCATCTGCAACGTCCCAAAGGGCGCATCCTGATACGCCACCGGTCTCAACAGAATCGGAATCACTACCGCTTCTCCCGATTGGTGGCGCTTCATGGCGAAAGGCAGCTCGATCTCATAGCAGTAGTCGGACGCCATGAAGTCCGGGCTGATCAGCAGAAGAATGATGCCTGCGCGCTCCATTGCGCGCTGGATCTGCTCACTCCACTCCGCGCCGGGATCGATCTTGCGGTCGTACCAGGAGCGAATCAGTCCCGAACGCTGCAGCGCCTTGAGATGTGTTTCGAGCAGCTCACAGAGCCGCGTGTCCTTGTGCGAATACGAATAGAACAGCTCCATAGCGGCCGCCGGTCTCAATTCACTGCTCATCGTTCAGTGGATAGCGAAATGCCTTCGCATCAAAGTACCACAAAACAGCATCCTGACAACGCCAGGATCACGCGCGCCAGTTCTGGCCGGCTATTGAGCCCAATGTGCGGGTTGCCGACGGCTCGGAAACGATTCGTAAATACATGGCCGTCAGAACGAAGCCGACCGCGCGGCGGACGCTGCGCGTGGGCGGTGAACGATAGTTAGGGATCGATAGAGTATCGGGTCACAAGGAGAAACTTGTGACCCATTTACGCAAGTTGATGCTGGAGGAACTCCAGCGCCGTAATTATTCACAGACTACCGTAACCGGCTATATCAAGACGGTGGCGGATTTTGCGAAGTATTTCCAACGACCACCAGACCAGCTCGGACCTGACGAGATCCGGCAGTACCAACTCTATCTGCTGAAGGATCGGAAGCAGGGCGTACGGACAGTTGGCAATCACACCGCTGCCTTGCGCTTTTTCTTCTGCAAGACACTGAAGCGGAATTACCCAATCGAAGAAGTGCCGTACCCGAGAGCGTCCCGGAAACTGCCGATCATCCTGACGCAGGAAGAAGCAATCCGGCTCATTGATTCGGCCAGCAATCTGTTTCACCGCGCCATGTTGATGACGCTCTACTCGACCGGCATGCGCCGAGCAGAACTCTGCCATCTCCAAGTTACCGATATCGATAGCGTACGCATGGTGATCCATATCCGGCATGGAAAAAGAAACCGTGATCGCGATGTGCCGCTCAGTCCGAAACTGCTCGAGACTTTGCGCGAGTACTGGCGCTGGATGCACCCCAAGACTTATCTGTTTCCAGGAACCGAACACAACTGGCGCACCGACAAGCCGATTACACCAAAAGTACTCTGGGAAGCATGCCGTGAGGCAGCGCAACGCGCGGGTATCACCAAGGCCGTCCGGCCCCATTTACTTCGGCATAGTTTCGCGACCCACTTAGTGGAAGCAGGAGCGGATCTGCCCACGGTGCAATTGCTGCTCGGTCACTCTGACCTGAAAGCGACCTCCATTTACCTTCACCTTTCCGAACGCCATCTGAAAGCGGCGGGCACCCCCATCGACAAGGCCCAGTTCTCGGCGCCGACACAAGTGAAACGCTCGCGCAAACTGCACAAGAGATGAACGCGCCACCCTTCGAGGTGGCCGACATCGTTCGAGCAGCAGGCAAAAGCTTCGTTGAGAAGAATCGATCCCGATTGACTTGGCAGCATCTCCGTCTGCTGCGAGCCATCGAACGCTGTCGCACGGCGGCGCTGGGTGGCCACCTGGATCAGTGCTCTCGCTGCGGCCAGCAGGCCATCTCCTACAACTCTTGTCGTAACCGCCATTGCGCAAAGTGTCAGACCAACGCCCGCGACAAGTGGCTCGCCGCCCGTGAAGCAGAGCTGCTGGATGTGCGCTACGTGCATGTGGTCTTCACCTTGCCGCATGAGCTTTCACAGCTCGCACTTGCAAACAAGAGAATCGTCTATGACCTTTTGTTTCGCGCCAGCGCGGCCACACTCCTGGAAATCGCTGCCGATCGGAAGCACTTGGGTGCCCGCATCGGCTTTCTGAGCGTGCTGCATACCTGGGGTCAGAACGTCCTGCAGAACCCTCACTCATAATGCCTGCCATTATCATCTGCTTGATTTTCAAAGGCCAATGCGGGCTGATTGTCCGTGCGACCCCCTGGCAGAATAAGTTTCCCTGACTGGCGAAGACGCATAAGGATGCTGTGAACAGGTTCTGTGCTTAAATCGGCCCTGAGAATCTGCCAAGGAGCTCGTGGCGCAACCTGTTCCCGTTTGAGCAAGCCCGCCTCCACTAATCGTTCTACCGAACGATGACTGACGCCACACAATCGAGCAGCCTCATTGAGGCTGACTGTCTCGGGATGGGGCGCTGCGCGCTTTTGTCCAGCTATGCCGTGATTCTTGCGTGCAGTGGCGACACGATTCTGATTCCATCGGTTGCCTTTGCCGGTGGAATATCCTAATCGGTTCAGCACCGAGGCGATTTCATTATCGCCATGACGAACTGCCATCCGCTGGATGATGTCTAACGCCTCCAGCGCCGTTGCGGTCTCGGCCGCGGAACGCGGGCGGTTCATCTCCAGTTGGGTATGGATACCGGCTTTCCAATGAATCGTGAATAGCAGTGTCTTCTTTGTAGAATCCGCACGAACAATGATTTCTTCCATGACTGAGCGGAAGATCATCTTTCGCAGCGTAGGAGGGCAGTCACGATGATGCCAAGTCTCGGCGAAGTTCTGTCCCATCGAAACGATGTCCGCCTCATTTTCTGAAGACAGCGAATATCGCCTTTGAGAGAGGCCGGCAAGTTGCTCCTTAACAGTTTCTATCTCATGCAGCTTCTCGTTCCAACGTCGTTCTAATTCGGCCGACGCCAATCGGTTTCTCGCATCTACTGCGTCGTATTGTTCAAAGGCGCGCCGCGCTTCATACTCCAGGGCTTGCAGCTTGCGTGAGAGCGCATGCCGCTGAGCCGTGTCACCCGCGCTGAGCTGTTCGATAGCCTTCAGGCTGGCTGCTACGCCCAAAGGTGAGATGACCTTTAACACCTCGTCACTGATGCGACGATCGACGGTGGCCCCACCAAAGCCAATGCAATACTGCCCGCCGTCATCAAAGTCGCCTTTGCACAGATAACGAGCGTTAGTGCCGGTTCCCCCCCAGTAGCGCACATGTAGCTTGCGGCCGCAGTGACCGCACCGCAACAGCCCCACCAGCAATCCTTGTCCTGCCCGGATGGCGGCCATCGCTTCGTCGGGCTCCCAGTTGACAGCGTTTCTGCGCGTCATACGTTGATTTTCTTCATACGTGGCCCAGTCAATGTATCCGGAATGGTGTCCGGCGATAAAAACTCTGCACTCTTGCGGTCGACGAAACGCGCCTTGCCGTTTCTTGAGTCTACCCTCGATCAACGACGTTTCCATGAGGCGCCTTCCCCATACGTATGCGCCCGCATAAAAAGGATTGCGCAGAATGTCGGCGACAAGGCTTTGCGTAGGAATCTTCCATACCAACTGAGTGCCGCGGATCGGATTGGCCGGCAGTTCCACGTCGTGATCACGAAACCACTGAAACGTCTGCCGCACACTCCAGAGTTCTCGAAACTTGGCAAAGACAAGTCGGATAGCTTCGCAAATTCGTTGATCGGAATGCAGAACCACCTTCCCGGTGCCATCTTTGGCGTATCCGACCGGAAGTCGTTTCAGCAACTCACCGCGTCGCGCTTTCGATTCCTGGCCTGCTTGTAATCGTTGCCTAAGAACCTTCAACTCGACGACACTCAATGTCCCCTTAATGCCTAAGACAAGCTGGTCATCCAAGTAACTCAAGTCGTACACTTGCTGCTCGTCGCCGATCAACGTTCCGAAAATCTGACAAACCTCAGCCAACCGACACCAGTCCTTGTCGGTGCGAGACAAGCGTGAGACCTCGCGACTGGCGACAATGCCCACTTCGCCCAGCGCTACTGCACTGAGCACACGCTCGAATCCTTCCCGCACAGCTGAGCCCAGCCCCGCACTACGACCCAGATCACTGTTGATCACTTCAATTTCTTGCCAACCGAGCGAACGAAGTCGCTCCGCTAACTCGTACTGAAGCCGCTGACTTTCTAGGTTCTGCCGAACTTGCTTTTCACTCGATTGGCGCAAGTAGACGATTGCTTTTCGCGCTAAGTGCTCTTGTTTGATTTTCGGACTGTATAGAAGCTCGTTCATCCTTCTCCCTTTCCTGTGCTTGGAATACTGTGACCAAAATGCGAGCCATGAGATCGAGCAGTTCGGCTCTACGCGCCGCTTCGACGGCTACAAGTTCCTCTTCGGTTCGAACCAGGCTTAGCAGTTGCAGCTGCAGCATCACGACCTCCCTTGCTGACGTCCACAGACGTCCGCAGAAGATTAGCGCGATTTTTATCTCTGGTGGATTTAAGCAGTGTAACGAGACTCAGCAGGGAATCTCTGCTGAGGCATGCCTGCGGGACGATCTCTGCGTTGCTGGCTGCCGGCGACAGCATCCAAGTTGGAATCTTTAGTCGCTTGCCCATGGCGTCGGCGACGGTTACTGCGCCATCGCTCTTGGCAGGTCTTCTGAGAACCCGCAAGCGATACCCGTGAAGCGGATGAAACGGATAGAACACCTCGACATGTGTAATGTCCGTACTCAGGGTATTGTGCGTGACGATGTCAGCATCCGCATGTTCATTGCGTGATTCCGGCCGGCGGTCTTTCGCTGGATCACCAACGCTGGGTTCATCCGAGGTATGCATTCTTTCTGCCCGTGAAGGTGCTCAGTCGGGTTTTTCGAGGCAAGTTCACGGCGGGGCTGAAGAGAGCCTTCCGAAAGAGAGAGTTAGCTTTTCCCGGCAGCCTTCAGCTCCTTGAGCAGGAACGTGCCTTCCGTTCTTTTCTTGGGTCGCTATTCCGCCGTGACTGGGTCGTGTACGCGAAACCGCCGTTCGGCGGTCCCCGGCACGTTCTTCATTACCTGGCTCGCTATACACATCGTGTGGCCATCTCGAATCATCGGCTTGTTGCGTTCCAAGATGGTCAGGTCACCTTCCGCTGGAAGGATTATGCGCACGGCAGCAAACAGAAGCTGATGACCGTGAGCGCTGAGGAGTTTCTGCGACGCTTTCTTCTTCATGTGCTGCCGCCTGGCTTTGTCCGCATCCGCTTCTTTGGTTTCCTCGCCAATCGTCAGCGCAGGGCGCTGCTGCCGCTCTGCCAACAACTGCTGCGAATGTCGATTCCCCACGATCCGGGTTCTGTTCAGCCTCAAGTTTCTTCTCCAGCATTGTGGCGCTGTCCGCGTTGTGGTGGCTCGATGCTTCTTGTTCACAGGTTCACCATTGCGGAACTTAACTCACAATCGATGAAACGGAGGATTCGCATTGACAGCTCTTAACGGCTCATCAGTAGTGTCGAAATCGAAAATGCTCCCACCCTTGCGCTATACGTGTGTCTGCAGTGCGCCTTCAGCACCTATAGCCTGGTTTCAGTTTCGCCATCGCTTACGGAACCCGGCGCAGTTGAGCGTTCTACTCTTTCCAGCTGCCGCGGATCCACATGCATTTACGCCCAGCCATCCCTTCAGAGCCACCAAAATCGCATTGAATCGCCATAGCGACTGATTGCCAAACTTGCCGCGTCCGCCGCAATCGCGCTCGCCTTCCTTCAAACGGGTCAATCTAAACTGATCCGGCGATCTGCCTCATACCGCCACTCCGCCTTTTCGCGCCGGATCACTCCAGATTGAGTCCTAACGTCACCGGCGATCTATCGCGTGTTTGAGACGCTCAGTTTCCGGTAGTCCGTCACTCTGGATCATGTGCGTCTGATCGTGTAGACTTGCCTGGTGTCCTCGCCGCCCGCTAGACCTCGATACTGGGACAGAATGCTCAAGCCATTGTCAGTCGGCGCTCTGAAGTGTGTATGCTGGTGGGCGATGCCGGCGCTACTCGCCGCAGAAGCGGCCAGCCCGGGTCACTACCTTTTCGCGTGGGCCGGCGATCCGGCAGGCAAGGGCGAAGACTTCATAGCCGTAATCGAAGCGGACCCCGCATCGGCGAATTATGGCCAGCTGGTCGCATCGACCCCCTCTGGCATCCGCACCCAGCAGGTGCACCACACGGAATACTGGATGCCCGAGAGCGGCCTGCTCTTCGCGAACGACCACATGGCTGGCCGAACGGTGGTGATGGACGTGCGCGACCCGCTCCATCCGAAGGTCCACGCCCGCTTTGGTGATGTCGGTGGCTTCAGTCACCCACACTCGTTTCTGCGCCTGCCGAACGGACACGTTCTGGCGAGTTTCCAGGTCGAGGGCCACATGGATCACGGGATGGGGGACATGGCCGGGGCACCTCTGTCGATGCCGGTGACCGACGTCGAAGTGACGAAGGGCGTGCACGGCGGCGTCGTTGAAATCGATGAAGAAGGACACCTGGTACGCGAAGCCTCTACCGCGGACCCGGCGCGCCCTGACGACCTGCTAATGGCCTACAGTCTGCTGCCCATGCCGGATATTGACCG
>JAFAUR010000634.1 GCA_019243205.1 Acidobacteriaceae bacterium
GGCACAAACCTCCGGCATGGTCTTGACCGAACAGCAAGTGCGCGCCATGGAAAAAGCCCAGCAGGAGAAGGAAGCGCACGGCGAGATCGAAACGGCTCACCCGGGCTACCTCGGCGCTCAGGACACTTATTATGTTGGCACCATCAAGAGTATGAGTCGCATCTACGGCCAGACCTTCCTTGACACCTACTCCAAGGTGGCGTTTGTGAAACTGTATGACCGGAAGAACGCGCTGGTAGCGGCCGATATGCTGAACGATCGCGTGCTGCCCTTCTACGAAGACCAGGCTGTGCCGCTGCTACGCATCTTGACCGATCGCGGCACCGAGTACTGCGGCAACCGTGAGCATCACGAATACCAACTGTATCTGGCAGTGGAAAACATCGACCATTCCAGGACGAAAGCCTATTCGCCGCAAACGAATGGAATTTGCGAGCGCTTTCACCGCACGATGCAGCACGAATTCTATAGCGTGGCGTTTCGTAAACGCTTGTACAACACGCTCGAGGAGTTACAAGCCGATGTCGATGTCTGGCTGCGCGAGTACAACTGCGGTCCATACTACCCCACCTCGCTATGTGCTTGAGAACTGAAGATCGTTCTGGTTTTCTGACGGTATTGCGGGTCGACGTCCGCCTCGGTGGGCGCGCAGTTTTAGCCGTTGAGCGTTTCCGCTCATGAGTTCCTGACGATTAAGGAGCCACGGACCGTCTGATAGAGGGTGCTCCGCCTGGAGTTCACCCGCGTCTATGGCAAGCCGTACGGTTCTGGCGCTCACACGCAGGAAGGCGGCGGCTTCCGTGAGATTCATCCACTCCTTCGCCTCCTTGTTCTCCGGACTGTAACAAGGAATCTTGTGGTGACTTCGCAGCGCCGTTACACGTTCTTTCGTCCAACGATTACCTCGACCCGTCTTGTGTCCGTTGCGATTGAGGACGCCCGCGATCAGGTCATCGTTACAGATGTTGGCGAGCAGTGAAACGGCTTCGACGAGCGCTTTGTCCGTATGGCCGTTGTTGTATCCGCGCCGACGCCGAGGAACACGTACTTCCGTGTGTAGACCACCTTTCCAGTGGATCACGAGTACGATCTCACCAGCACTGCTCTCCACGTCGGCCACTACTTCCTGAATCAGAGTGCGCACGATCCGTTTCTTCAGGCTCGCATCACTACGCGGATCATTCCAGACCTGATCGAGTTGCTCAGCCAAGCCTGCAAACTCTGCGGGCGTAGGTGCCGTATGTTGCTCCTCAGCCGTAGCAGACAGAATGCGGTTCTCTATCTCTCTCACGCGTTGCAAGGCCAGATTCCAGCGTCGTTCCAGTTCCCCGGTGACTAAACGATTTTCCGGATCAGCAGCATCATATTGCCTCTGAGCTCGCTGTGCGGCATAGCGAGCTGCTTCCAGGTCGCGCTCTAGCGCAGCAATCGCATCATCCTGGTGATGTATCTGCTCCTCACTCGCGAGCAGCGCCGCTTCTATCGCGGCGGGTTGCACGACGGCAAGAACTTGTTTGCTGATACTGTCATCCACCGGAACGCCTCCGAAAGCAATACAGCGCGGCTCACCATGATCGAGCCAGCCGCGATTGCACGTGTAGCGTAATACTTCGTGCTGGCTTCCTGTGTACCGTACCGTCAGCTTACGACCACAGCGCCGGCATCGCAACAAACCGGTCAGCAAACCAGCACCTTTTTTCGCTGCGCCTGGCTGTTCGACAGTGATCACATTCTCGCGAACGATGCGTCGAATGTTCTCACTTTCTTCCCAACTGATGTAGCCCTCATGTGCGTGCGGAATGAGCGCCAGCCATTGTTCGCGTGGTTTTTTGCGAGATCTATGCCGTGGCTCCCCGCCTTCGTAGCGCAGCACGTCTTCGGTCTTGCCGTATGCATAAGCTCCTCCGTAAACAGGGCTGGTGATCAGGCGATAAACCGATCGGTACGATGGTCGTCTCCAGAAAAGCACCCCGCGAGGCGTTTGCGTCGGCAGTTGTAGTTCGTGCTCCAGGAACCACAGCAATGTTTGGCGCACCGTTCCCAGTTCACGAAACTTCCGGAAGACCAGAGAGATCGCTTCCTGAACACGCCGGTCTGGGTTCTTCTCGAGACGCTGCTCTTCGCTCTTGACGTAGCCGACCGGCGCAGTAATGAGCAGCTCCCCACGTTTAGCCTTTTCATGGCGCGCTTCGACCGAACGCTGACGTAGCAGGTCCAACTCATACTCGTTGAGACTGCCTTTCAGCCCGAGGAGAAGGCGGTCGTTACTCTGCCGCGGCGCATAGACCGTTTCCTGATCGATCAGCACCGTGTCCACGATGCGGCAGACTTCCACCAACTGTTGCCATTCCCGGCTGTTTCTTGCAAAACGCGATACCTCACGAGCAGCAACCGCACCAACCTTCCCAAGACATACTTCGGCCACCATCCGCTCGAAACCGGCTCTGACCACCGTACCTGCCGCGGAACGGCCTAAGTCATCATCGACCACTTCGATCTCGCGCCAGCCTAACTGATGCAGATGTTTTTGCATCGCGTATTGCAGCTTCTGGCTCTCGAGATTGTGTGTCACCTGGTAGGCCGATGACTGCCGAACATAAAGAATCGCTTTCCGTTCCAGATGGTGTGGCCTGATCTTGTCACTCATGACCGCCCTCCGGATGCTCGCCCACTGCTGTCGCTTTCCGACGGGCGTGCTGGCGAAGAAGTCGAGCCAGGAGAGCAACCACTTGCGGGTCTATCTCCCGAGGACACTGCTGGATCTGAGGACTGACTGGAAAAAGCCTGAGCTGTGTCTTTGCTGTCCTCGTGGGTTGGCGCATCAGAACCTCCGACTGCGATAGATTGATGCTGCGCTTCTATCACATTGGCGGTTGTATCCAGCGTTCTCCGCAACAGACGGAGCGCATCAACAGTCACTCGCGCCGACCGTCCCTCGCGAAAGACGCGACAGATACTGACATCCAACATCCAAGCCGGTACTTCAAGCGGCGCTTTCTTAGGGTCCTCGCCGACGCTACAGACAAACACGACCGTTCCGCGCCGGTTTCGCTCTCCATGGATCGTTACCTCCTGTCCGTAGAAAGGATGCCACGCATAAAACACTTCGCCCGCTTCGGTTTTATGGGTCTTCCGTCTCTCGGTTGTACAATGAAGCACGGCCGCACTCAGGCAAATACTGCTTTGGCAAAACACCTGTGCAGACTTTCTTGGACTCGAAACATCTCTCGGATGAAAAACAACTCGACCGCCTGCCCGTCAGGACTTCATCAGACGGACTTTCCCCGCGCGACGCGCGCGTGGCTGTGGCTTAGG
>JAFAUR010000837.1 GCA_019243205.1 Acidobacteriaceae bacterium
CAAGCTGACCCAGCGTTTCGGCTCGAACCTGAACGCCCTGTTTGCTTATACGTGGTCCAAGTCCCTGGATGCCACCAGCGCCATCCGCGGCACCGTGGCTTCGGACTTCTCGCCGCAAAATGCGTTATGCCCCACCACTTGCGAGTACGGCCCTTCAGACTTCAACATTCCACACCGTTTCGTCGCGTCGATTCTTTACATGCTGCCATTCGGCAAAGGCCAGCGTTTTCTCGACCGTGGAGGAATAGTCAATCAGATCGTCGGCGGTTGGCAGCTCAGCACCATCACCACGCTGCAAAGTGGCAGCCCCGTGAACACGTCTTCGTGGGATTCAGGAGGTACCAATTTCATCTCCAACGCCACGCGCCTGAACTGCGTAGCCGGCGTGGATCCAGTGTTGCCTGGCAACAATTCGAACGGCTGGTTCAATCCGGCCAGCTTCTCCAATCCTGTTGCGGGGACGTTCGGTAATTGCGGCCGCAATACCTTGCGCGGACCATGGTTGGGAAACGAAGACATCTCGATCGTAAAATATTTTTCGATTCGCGAAAAGCAAACGCTCGAATTCCGTACGGAAATGTTCAACGCCCCAAATCATGTATTACTCACGGCAAACGGCCAACTGAGCTGGGGCAATGGCTCCAGCCCGAACCCGACCGCGACGTTCGGCAGAATCACCGCCACCCAGAACCCGATGCGACAGATTCAATTCGCGCTCAAATATAATTTCTGAATCATGCCGCCGGACGATTATCGAGTGTTTGCAGTTCGTGTCGCGACTGCTTTCACCATCGGCGTCCATCTGGGCATTTCAAACCGTTCGTGCCCGAGTTAGAGGACAGCATGGACACAAACGAAGAAGATGCCTCTGTATCTGGCCTCTATCGAACCCCCCAGCGCATTCATTTTCCTCGAGCGAAAGGAAGGCATTGAGACAAGTCTCAAGTCTGGTTCGATCGCGGACATCCGGTGTTTGCGTTCATGTCTCTCAAATCGAAGAGACGATGTGCGCTCGGTATATTCTCGAATTTGTCCCGCCACGTCAGTCTCACGTGTCTTGTTGCGGTTGTGATCGCCGCTGTTCCGGTCCGGGGTCAAAGCAACAGCCAACATGCCGGCCTCAAGAATTCCTGGGCCGAGTACGGAGGCAGCGCCGATTCCGCGCAGTACTCCGATCTGTCGCAAATCAATCGCCAGAACGTGAAGCGGCTGCGTGTGGTTTGGCGGTATTCGACTGGCGATTCGCGCGAATATTTGTTCAACCCCATCGTGGTCCACGGCGTGATGTACGTGCTCGCGAAACGGAACTCGATCGTTGCGCTCGACGCGAAGACGGGGAAAGAACTGTGGGTACACGAAACCGATCCGAACACAACTTTGATCACAAAGCGCGGAATCAACTATTGGGAAAGCTCTGACGGAAGTCAGCGGCGTTTGCTTTTCGCCTGCAATAACATCCTGCAGGCCCTTGACGCCCGGACAGGAAAGCGCATCGCCGATTTTGGACGGGATGGCGGGGTAGATCTGCGAGAAGGCCTGGGCCGCGATCCGAAGACGTTGACTTTAGTGCAGTCGACGATGCCGGGGAAGATCTTCGGGAATCTGCTGATTCTGGGATCTGCGACAAACGAAGAATATAGTTCCGGACCGGGCGACGTTCGCGCCTACGATGTTCGCGACGGCAAACTTGTCTGGACATTCCACACAATTCCTCATCCAGGCGAGTACGGCTACGACACCTGGCCTCCGGGCGCCTGGAAGACGGTGGGCGGCGCAAACGCCTGGAGTGAATTGACGTTGGATGAAAGCCGGGGAATTGTTTTCGTGCCGACTGCGAGCCCGAAATACAATTTTTACGGCGCGGATCGGACAGGGCCAAATCTGTTTGGAAACTGCCTGTTGGCTCTGGACGCGCGGACGGGACGGCGCCTGTGGCATTTCCAAATGGTTCATCACGACATCTGGGATTACGACAACGCTACTGCCCCGAAGCTTCTGACCGTCATTCACGACAGTGTCAAGGTTGACGTCGTGGTTCAGGTGAATAAAGAAGGCTTTGTTTGGGTGTTCGAACGTGAGACAGGAAAGCCGTTGTGGCCTATTGAAGAGAGGGCGGCGCCGAAATCCGATATGCCCGGTGAGGTGACGTCTCCGACACAGCCGATCCCGCTGAAACCACCACCGTTCGCACGGCAAGCCTTCGCGGCCAAAGACCTGAATCCTTATATTCCAGATCCCAACGAACGCGCACAGTTGCTCACAGCGATAC
>JAFAUR010001006.1 GCA_019243205.1 Acidobacteriaceae bacterium
TCGCCGAGGCCATCGCGCTGGGGTTCTCGGAATTCAGCGAAAAAGTTTTTGCCTCCCTACAGAGCGTGCCGCCTGAGAACAGGTGGAAAGAGGTGGTTCGGTGGTACCTCTCACCCGAGCACTGTAACCATCCCGATACGGGCTGTCCGGTTGTGACGTTGGCGCCTGAGCTTGCCCGCACCAAGTTACCTGTCAGAAAGCGAATGGCGGGTCTGATGAAAGAGCTTACGAAACGGTGGGCGGAGTTCATGCCGGGAGTGACCCCGGAAGAGCGGGAGCGCAACTTCTTCGTCATTTTTGGCGCGATGGCGGGCGCCGTAGCGACGGCGCGTCTTTTTACCGAGCCTGCCGACAGGGAGAGGGTGTTAGCCAGCACCCGAGATTATCTTTTGGCCAACTTCTAAAATTTTTTGCGACATTTGGATTATAGTCATAATCCTATAGGCAGCATGCGGAAAGGAATCTTATGAATCTCAAGCATCGGACCATTCTCATCACCGGGGGCTCCGCCGGCATCGGCCTGGCTTTCGCGCTCAAGTTCATGGAACTCGGAAACGAGGTGATCGTGACTGGCCGACGTCAGGCGGTGCTCGACGAGGTGAAGGCGAAATACCCGAAGCTTCATGTAATCCAGAGCGACGTCGCGAATCCGGCTCAAATCGCGGCCCTTGCGGCGCGCGCGAAGGCGGATTTCCCCGCGCTGGACGTGCTGATGAATAACGCGGGCATCATGCTCCACAAGAACCTCAGGGCCCCGGCGAGCGACCTCGCTGGATTGATGGAGGAGGTGAACATCAACGTGGGCGGCGTCATTGGCATGACATCGGCGTTCATCGACATCCTGACGGCCAACAGAGGCACGGTGATCAACGTATCCTCAGCGCTTGCCTTCGTGCCTCTGCCATCCGCGCCGATCTACAGCGCCACGAAGGCGGCGGTTCACTCCTACACTCAGTCGCTGCGGTTCCAATTGCAGGAAACCGGCGTAGAGGTCATCGAACTCATGCCACCCGCTGTAAGGACTGACCTAACAGCAGATCTTCCCGAGGGCAGCCTCAAGTTGATCACGACGGATGAATTGGTGAGGGAATCCTTTGCGGCCCTGAGGGCGGGTGCGCAGGAGATCCGGCCCGGGCAGGCCAAGCAGCTCGCGTTAATGCGACGCCTCGCTCCCGATTTCATCAACGGGCAACTCTGGAAAGCCTCCAAGGATCTGGTACCCATCGCAGCGGCCTAGGACCCGGCACACCCTGGCCCCTGACGCAAGATGATTCCATCATGTCCACTGAAAGATATACTGTCCCAAAATAAAGGGTTGCCTTCTTCGAAAACGACATGATCGGAAGTGACGGTAACGATTTCGAGACCCGGTCCGCACAAGACCCACAGGCGTACTTACAGCGACAAAACGAACGCCTCCAATTGCTCCTGAACCTGACGAGCCGCATCACCTCGAATCTCGACCTGCGCGAAGTCCTGCGCGCGATTTCTGCGAACTTTCGCGAGGTTATGCGCTGCGACGGAGCCGGGATCTGGTTGCCAGGCGAAGAAGCGGGTACGTTCAAGCTTTATGCGTTCGATGCGCCCGTAACCAAGGGCTTCGCCAAGGAGGAGCTGATCGTCACTCTTGCCGAGGGCGATCCCGCCAAACGAGCATTCGAGACGATGAAGCCGGTGGTCGCGACGGTTGAGGAGAAGATCGGTTGGCCCGGCGGCGGCGAGGGGTACAGAATCGCAGCGGCGGAAGGCGTGAAGAGCGCATGTTTCATCCCGCTGGTGAATCGCGGCCGTGCGCTGGGGGACCTGATGATTGTGCGTTTGACCGAGGGAACCTTAACGGCCGAAGATGTCGGCTTCCTCAGCCAGGCCGCGGGCCAGATCGCAATTGCAATCGAAAACGCCCTTGCCTACCGTGAGATCTCCGAACTGAAGGATAAACTCGCCCAGGAAAAACTCTATCTGCAAGAAGAGATACGCAGCGAGATGGGCTTCGAGCAGATCGTAGGGTCGAGCGCGGCGCTCAAGCACGTGTTGCAACTGGTCGAGACGGTCGCACCGAACGACTCTACGGTCCTGCTGCTCGGTGAAACCGGCACCGGAAAGGAGCTTATTGCCCGCGCGATCCACGACCGCAGCCGGCGCAAAGAGAGGACTTTCGTCAAGCTGAACTGTGCGGCAATTCCTACTGGCCTGCTTGAAAGCGAGCTGTTCGGCCACGAAAAAGGTGCGTTCACGGGTGCCGTCAGCCAGAAGATCGGCCGCATGGAGCTCGCGGATCAGGGTACGCTGTTCCTGGATGAAGTCGGTGATATCCCAACCGACATCCAGCCGAAGCTATTGCGCGCTCTGCAAGAGCGCGAATTCGAGCGCCTGGGTAGCACGCACACACGAAGAGTCAATATCAGGCTTATCGCTGCCACCAACCGAGACCTGGAGAAGATGGTCGCGAATCGTGAATTCCGCAGCGATTTGTTCTACCGTCTGCATGTGTTTCCGATCCGCATCCCGCCGCTGCGAGAGCGTCGCGAAGACATTCCCTT
>JAFAUR010001056.1 GCA_019243205.1 Acidobacteriaceae bacterium
CCAAAGGACCTAGGCTGGACAGTGTTTTATGGGTGATGATTACAACCGTTTCAAATCGCAGAGCGGAACGAAATTGCTTGTGACGTAATGATGCTTTTTGCGCCGCTCTGCAACGCTCTGCGATGAAGATCGCCCGAAGCGCGGAAACCGATGTTGGATTCTATTCTGGGGCTCCGCGACCCAACTGTAGCCGAGTGCGGGCAGTGGGATGGTTCATGCCAGACTGACGCGGGTGCCCGCAGCCAATCTGACCTTGCGGTAGTCGTTGAGGCGCTCAGAATGAAGTTGGGCGGTCCACGCCAAAAGAAATCGAAGTGAATTCCCGGCTTCGGTCCCTGATCGCGGATGCGGATCGTTTGCAGAACTATGCCTCCGTTCCAGAGCATTACTCCAGGTGCTGCGACGGTTGTGGCGGGAATCCGCGCGTACTTCCATTTCCAGCTGTTACACGAACGTGATAAGGCGCTGGGTGAGCTGTAAAAGATTCAACGAAAGCTAAGGCGGACGGTGCTTGCCCTAAGCATAGAAGGCAAGCAATTAACGCGCCGAAGGCCGAGTGCTTCAGATTATTGTGTCAGTTACTGCAGGTCACAGTACCACTTCTGACCCTTCGGTGCTGAATTGCATACGCCATCGCAATCGGCGTAGGGACCTTTGGTGAGGTAAACCGACTGGATGCCGTTACCATTCGTCTGAATACTTGTCCGGCAGGACGGACCGAAGTACGTCGATGTGATCGTTGGGGCGGACCCGATTAACCAACGCGACGAACTGAACGCGCACCGTCCAGCCGACGTTTCGCCAGTTCTGATCGGCTGAACCGAACTCTTGCGGCTTTCGACTCTCCCCGCAGTAGGAACGAGCGACCCCTATGGCAGCGATCCGCGTGTCCACGAACGAAAAGACGAATGTTTCCGGGCGAGACTTCCCGAATCGACTCGTAGAAGGGATCTCGCGCCCCATTTGCATTTCGCTTCGGTGACAAGAGATAACCACCACAAATCTCTTCCCCTGCCGGCCCCGCCCAACTCGATACCAAGCTGGTTTGCGGGCAGTCGAGTCCGCAGCCTTGATGCTTCGCCGTTCGCGCTTCTGCTACTGCTTTCGGACGCCTCGCAGCCCCTACACTGAGAAAAGTCGCATTCCAGACCTGACCTGCCCGCCGAAACTGTACCATTCATAGCTAGGAATTCCGTCTCTCATTAGCTCTTCGAAGCTTTCCTTCACCGTTCATGTCAGTCGTCTTTGACACGACGGCGGGGCCGGGTCAAGGCCGAGCTCAGCGAGCCCGCCAGGGTTGCCTTGACGCGGTTTCGCTGTCGTGTTACTCCGGAGTTCAACGGCGAAGGAAGCGCTGCTCCAACTCGCGAATTCGTTCGGTGTTGCATAACCTATCGCGCTGTGTGGGCGCACTTGGTTGTAATCGGTCCTCCAGCTTTCAATGATGTCCCGGGCCTGCCGCAGACTCGTGAACCAATGCGTGTTTAAACACTCATCGCGCAGTTTGCCGTTGAACGATTCGACGTCCATTCTGCATGGGCCTTCCGGGTTCGATGTAGTCAAGTTCTAAATTCTTCTGCTCGCACCATCTGCGCACCGCATCGCAAACGAATTCAGGCCCATGATCGACACGAATGGCAGCGGGCAATCCGCGTTCCTCCGCCAGTTGCTCGAGTACACGCACCACGCGCGCCCCAGGCAGACTCAGATCGACCTCGATCACCGGACACTCCCGCGTGTAGTGATCCACGATCGCCAACGCGCGAAAACTGCGGCCATCCGCCAGACTATCGCTCACGAAGTCCATGCCCCAGCGTTCATTCGGCCGCGTAATCTCTGTCGCACTGGGCTTCGAGCACATAAATCGTTTTCGTTTCCCCCGCGGCACCTGCAGTCGCAGTTGCTTCGTGATCCGATGCACCCGGCCGTGCCACACCGAGACACCTTCGCGCTTCAGCAATGCTGTCAAGCGCCGATACCCAAAGCGCGGACGCTCGGCGGCCAACTCCCCCAATGCGCTTGGGTAAGGTATCCTCCGGTTTCGCTTTCGCTTCGTACCGTTGCTTGGATCGCGGCTGTCCTATTAGCCCGCAGGCGCGCCGTTCGCTAGCCCCGTGCGCCTGCCGTACCTGCGCGACCGCCGCTCTCCTGTCCTGTGGGCTTACCATTTTTTTCCAACCAGATCCTTCAACATCGTGATGT
>JAFAUR010001135.1 GCA_019243205.1 Acidobacteriaceae bacterium
GCCACCGCCGAAATCCCCTCCGCCGAACCCGCCGAATCCGCCGCCACCGCCTGAACCGCCGCCGAATCCGCCGCTACCCCAGTCGCCACCCGAGCGCGGTCCCCGGCCCAACATACTTCCGAGTACAAAACCCGGAACGAATCCGCCACCGCCGCCGCCCCCTCGCCTACCGCGACCGCCCCGGCTCAGGAGCCAAACAATAAAGAAAAAGCCGAAAACAAGCAGTGGAAAAGGGATATGAAAGCCGCGGTGGTCCGGAGGCGGTCTTCTAGTCTCTGATGGCGGGAGCCCGGCGTCCGAAAACTGGATGCCTTTTCCCTGTGAGATTTGGGCCGCCATGGACCGGGCAGCAGTCAAGAGTGCAGGCCCGTAATCGGCGTTCCGCAGTTCCGGTCGCATGGCGCGCAAAGTAGAACCTGCAAAGCCGTCCGTGATGTATGGCTCGATTCCGCGCCCCGTTTCGATGTCGCTCTTATGATCTTTGATTGCGAGCAGCAGCAAAACGCCTTGATTGGTTTTGCGGTCCCCAACGCCCCATTTGCGACTCAAATCCAGAGCCAGATCCCTGATCGGCCGGTCGCCGATGGTGTCGACTGTTACAAAAGCAAACTGCACCCCAAGCTGTTGTTCTACTTGCCCGGAAAAAGCCTCGAGCCGGGCTTTATCCCCGGCATCGACTACTCCGGCGAAATCGCTTACATATCCGGTCGGCTGGGGCAGCGAGTTGACATCGACCGCTCGGGAGGCAAGGGCCCCAAGCAGCAGTGCGAGCGTAAGCTTCCAAATGACGGCAAACGCTTCAGATGGACGAGGGCTGCCGCGCATGGAGAAAGGTTATCAGGGAATCCCGTCAGACACGTACGTCGGCGTTTTCGGAATCTATTCGCTCTGTAGCCGGAAGCAGCCGGTCAAGCCTCCGTAAACCGGGAAAGAGGAGGCCCCAGGCAAGTACAACCGCAAGTGTGCCGATGCCACCCAGCACAACCGCGGGTACAGCTCCGAACCATTGAGCGGTCAAGCCGGATTCGAACTGACCGACTTCATTCGATGCGCCTATAAATACGGTATTCACGGCGCTGACACGGCCACGCATTTCGTCTGGCGTGGATAGCTGAATCAAGGTGTGCCTGACCACGACGCTCACGGTATCGGCTGCTCCGGCGAGGAGCAACATCACAAGTGACAGAACCACATTATGCGACAGCCCGAATACGATGGTGAACACGCCAAAACCCCCTACGCAGGAGAGCATGGCGATGCCTGCCCGAGTCTGGAGCGGCCAATGAGCAATGATGATTCCCATCATGACCGCGCCCACTCCAGGGGCACTGCGTAACACTCCGAGTCCGGTTGCTCCGATGTGAAGGATCTCGCGTGCAAATACGGGAAGGAGGGCGACAGAGCCGCCCAGGAGGACCGCAAAGAGGTCCAGTGAGACCGCGCCCAGAATGAGCTTTTGCCGCCAGATAAAGCTCAGTCCTTCGAAAAGGATCCGTGTCGAAGCTGCGACGGGGCGGGCGCCTGCGGACTGCTTTATGGTGATGCGCCCGGCGATGACGAATGCACAGCTGTAGCAGACAAACGCGCTCAGGTAAACGTAAACCGGCGAACCGGCTAAGCCGTACAGAATCCCGCCGATCATGGGCCCAGCCACGGTAGCGGTCTGAAAAATAGACGAGCTCCACGCGATCGCATTCGGGAAGTCTTCGGCCGCGACGAGTACAGGCACAAAGGCTTGGCTTGCGGGCGCGTTGAAGGCCCGAACCACTCCGTTAAGAACGAGGACAGCGTATATTGGCCAAGCGGACCGGAGACCATGGGCGGCAAACGTCAGGAGCGACACCGAACAGCCTGCGAATCCGGCATAGCAGGTTCTGATGATGCGTAGCCTTGGAACGCGATCGGCCGTGTGGCCGGCGAGAAGAAAAAGACAGATACCCGGCAGGAACTGAGCCAGTCCAACAATGCCGAGGTCTAGCGGCCTATGCGTCAGCTCGTAAACTTGCCAGCCGACAGCGACAGACTGCATCTCGGACGAGATTGTGGTCAGGAACCGTGCCGCCATGAAGTGGCGGAAGCTGTGCGATTGGAAGGCGGCGCGGGAACGTGACGGGGATGACTTTTCGTCCATCGGCGTCAGGACCAGTGTCCCACAGACCTTGAATCGTCCGGGACTAGAGTAAACTTCTGTTGATAGGCGGCTCCGCGTAGAGCACCCCGCATGCAGCAGGGCTAGGGAGCCGTCCGGAAGGGACTCTGGAACTCGATGCCTAAAGATCAATTCGATCGCCGGGATTTCCTGCGCCGTACAGGAAGCATTGGTGCTAGTGCGGTGCTGGCTGGTAAAACACTGGCGCGAGCCGCCAACAAGATCAATCCCGCGCGAGTTTTAGGGGCTAATGACCGCATCAATATCGGTCTGATCGGGTGCGGTGGCCGTGGCAGCTCGGATGCGCGGACATTTACGAAATACGCGACCGAGCACAACAATGCCTGCGAGATCGTTGCGGTTTGCGACGTTTACGAGAAGCGCAAACGAGAGCAGGCCAGCCTTTACAACGCGAAGGGATTCCTGGATTATCGCGAAGTGCTTGCCATGCCGGATGTCGATGCCGTCATCATTGCGACGCCCGACCACTGGCATGCCCGGATTGCTCTGGACGCCATGGGACAGGGTAAAGACGTTTACCTGGAAAAGCCGATGTGTCACACCAACAAAGAAGTCAAGGAACTGGTGGACACGGTACACGAGACGAAGCGTGTTCTGCAGGTGGGATCACAGACGACTTCAGCTGATCAGTGGTACAAGGCCAAGAAAGCCATCGCGGACGGCATGATCGGCAAGATGATTATGAGTCAGGGCTCGTACCACCGGAACTCGGCTGAGGGCGAGTGGAATTGGCCGATCGATCCGGGAGCCGGTCCCGACGGAAAAGAAGAGAATTATATCGATTGGAAGACATGGCTCGGGCCAGCGCCGTCACGACCCTGGGACGCTGATCGATTCTTCCGCTTTCGCAAGTATTGGGATTACTCGGGCGGCATAGCGACGGACCTTTTCTTCCATGTGGTCGCGCCCATGAATATCTGCTGGGACAAGCCTCAGTTTCCGTCCAAGGTCATGGCGTCAGGCGGCAAATATGTTTTTACGAACGACCGAGAAGTTCCTGACACGTTTCATCTGCTGGCCGAGTATCCTGAGGGACACTCGCTGGTGTTGAGTTCTTCCATGGCGAACAGCCAGCACATTCCTGGTCTCATCCGTGGCCACGAGGGAACCATCATCATGGTGGAGCACGGCAAGTTCGAGGAGAACACACCTGACATCATTGTCCGTCCCGAATTGATTCGCTCGCAGGGAGAGCAGACCCGTCATCCGTTCCCCGACTATAAATTCGGCTCAGATGAAATAAGGATTCCGGTCGAGCAGTACGACATGATGCAGGCGCATATCGGAAACTTTCTCGACTGTATGCGGACAAGGGAAAAGCCACACCTGGATGTGGAGACTGCCGCACATGCCCAAATCCTCATCAATTTGTCGGTCGAATCGTACCGTGACGGACGGGTGAAGTATTGGGACGAACAGAACTGGAAAGCGGTCGATAAACCGGTGAAGGCTTAGGTTGAGGTTGGAGCCGAGGATTCCTGCGCTGCCGTCGGCTCCCATAGTTCTATTCGGTTGCCGTCCGGATCGCGGATCCAGCCGAACTTCCCGTATTCATGGCTCTCCATCTTCGGATCGACTTCTACGCCGTCTTCCCGGAGAGTCTTCAATAATTCTTCGAGATCGTCGACGATGTAGTTGAGCATGAACGGCGCGGGACTCGGATCGAAATAACGCGTAGACGACGGAAAGATCGCCCAGATCGTCATGTCTTCAGGGTGAGAGGAGTCATCCCGGCGGAAGAAAGCGCCCGCCTGCGGGTCGGCGCTGATGCCGAGGTGCTGTTTGTACCAGGCATAGAGCGCCTGAGGATCTTTCGATTTAAAGAAGATTCCGCCGATGCCGCGTACACGAGCCATGCCCGAGTATCTTAATCGAAAATCTCAGAAAACGGAACGTCGACTTCCGTGCCATCCACACGGAGCACCTCGCCGCTCGCTTCCGTCATTCCGTCCGGGCGGTAGATCCAGACCTTTTTCTCAGCCGGATCAATCACCCATACGGCTGGGACACCGAACTTCAAATAGTCGCGCACGCGGGTATTGGTGCGGGAGAGCCTATCTTCAGGGGAGAGGATTTCGATACACAGCAGAGGTTGCTTTGTCAGAATCTTCTCGTCAGGCTTGCCCCGCACTACAACCAGGTCTGGTACGCGGAATCGAGTGGGGCTAACCTGGAAGCGCCAATCTGGCATCGCGATGATCCCACTTTGCGCGAAGTTCCTGAGGAAAAAACCGCCCAGCTTGAGTTGAATCCAGCTATGATCTCGTTCGCCCAAATTCCTCTCTTCCACTACGCCGTCTACGTAATCGCAATCCGGCCGGTAAGAGGTTTTGAGATACTCCTCGACTGAGACGAACCTGGGAGGGGCCGGTGCTGTCGCCATACCTAACAATATGGCAGTTATTGCGGATTGATCAACCGAATGCCGAGTTCCCGAAGCTGGCGTTCCGGTACGGTGGACGGCGCCTCGCTCATCAGGTCGGTCGCCTTGGCGGTCTTGGGAAACGGGATCACCTCCCGGATAGATGATTCGCCCGCCAGAATCATCACCAGTCGATCGAGACCAAGGGCAATACCGCCGTGTGGAGGCGCCCCGTACTCGAGAGCTTCCAGCAGAAAACCGAACCGGCGCTTTGCTTCTTCCTCACTAAATCCGAGCGCGGCGAACACCTGGGTTTGCACGTCTCGCCTGTGAATACGAACAGATCCGGACCCGAGCTCGATCCCGTTGAGAACGAGGTCGTAGGATTTGGCCCTGCAATGTGCCGGATCAGTTGTCAGCTTATCGAGATCTTGGTCAAGAACAGACGTAAATGGGTGATGAGCCGCATTCCAGCGCTGATCCTCTTCGTCCCATTCGAACATCGGGAACTCAATCACCCAAAGGAACTTAAAGACACCTGGATCCAGCAGCTTGTGGCGCTCATTGTACTTTTGAGCCAAGTGCAGCCGCAACTGGCTGCAGGCCTGCAGCACGGTGTACTCCGGCAACGGGCCTTTCTTTTCGCCAGCCCAGGCCGCGAGCAGCAACAAATCGTCTTCCGCAACGCCTACACGCTCACGCAGCCGGGAGAGCTGCTCGGGAAAATCGCGCTCCAGGCGTTTGACGTCATCGTAGACTCGGAGCCCGCGCTCCTGACCGAACGCCTTGATCTCGTCTCGCTCTTTGCGGCTGAGCTGTCCCACGTTCGGAATTTGGATGGCTACGAAAGGCAGATCGCCAAAGTTCAAAGCCGTCCCTGAGAATAGATCCTCTACGCAGTGGAACGGCGGAATCCGCATTTCCGGCTTGTCGCTTCCGTAAGAACGCATGGCCTCCGCGTAGGTCATCCGAGGAATGGTGGCTGGCGGTTCCGTACCTGCCGCCTCGCACACACTGCGAATCAAGGGTTCGACCACCTCAAAGATCTGTTCCTCCTGAGGGAACGACATCTCGAGGTCGATCTGGGTGAATTCCGGCTGGCGGTCCGCGCGAAGATCCTCATCGCGGAAACAGCGCACAATCTGGAAGTAGCGCTCGTAGCCGCTCACCATGAGCAGCTGTTTGAAAATCTGCGGCGATTGGGGAAGCGCGTAGAACGTGCCAGGCTGAACGCGGCTCGGAACCAGATAGTCGCGCGCGCCTTCAGGGGTTGAACGCGTCATGAAAGGCGTTTCGATTTCGAGAAACCCTTGTGCATATAGTGCCTGCCGCACCGCAAACGAAATCTTCGAGCGCATGATGATGTTGCGCTGCATTCGCGGGCGTCGCAGGTCTACGTAGCGGTATTTGAGGCGAACATCTTCCTTAACATCGACGTTATCTTCCAGCGGGAACGGAGGAGTCCGGGATTCGTTGAGGATCCAGATGCGATCGACGGCCACCTCGACCTCGCCGGTTTCGATAGCCGGATTCACGGTTTCAGGACTGCGCTTGTTAACCACTCCTTCGACCGCGATGACAAACTCAGTCGAGAGTTCTTGTGCGCGCCGGTGGCTTTCGGCATTCTTGCTTTCATCGAAAACGAGTTGCGTGATGCCGGCCCGATCACGGAGGTGAATGAAAATCACACCGCCAAGGTCTCGACGCCGATGGACCCAGCCCATCAGGATCGCTTTGTTCCCAACATCAACGGTCCGCAAGTGGCCGCAGCTGTGGGTGCGACGCAAATCTCCCAAGAAATCTAGCTTCACTTCGTCCATTTATCCGTTACGCGTGGGCCACTACCCGAAGCTTTTGAAAGTGCTCCATCAATCCCTGAAGCGAGAGGGTTTCCTGCTCTCCCGAAATCATGTTTTTTAGCGCATATGATTGCGAAACAATTTCGTTGTCTCCCACGATCAACGTGTATCGGGCGGAAAGCTTATTTGCAATCTCGAGCATGCGCTTGAGTTTGCCTCCCGTTCCAACTTCTACGGACACATCCAGCCGGCGAATGTCCCCCGCCAGAAGGACACAGTGCCGTAGTGCGGCGTCGCCCATCGGCGCAATATATAGGTCGAGAGTTTGCGGCTGTACGGTCCTCGCTTCCTCGACTGCCAGAATCAGCCGGTCCTCGCCGATAGAAAATCCGATTCCGGGGGCCGGTACCTTCGAACCCAAGCTTTCCGCTAATCCGTCATACCGGCCGCCGCCCAAAATCGCATTCTGCGCCCCAAGGGCTCCATGCGTAATTTCAAACGTCGTCCGGGCATAATAGTCGAGCCCGCGAACGAGTCGAGGACTTACGGTGTAGGCGATGTGCCGGTCATCCAGAAACTCCCGTACACGCCGGAAATGCTCCCGGTCGGCCTCGTCAAGGTAATCGAGTATCGAGGGCAGAGCATTGATGATCGGTTGATCTTCAGGAACTTTGCAGTCCAGCACGCGCAGCGGATTGGTCACCGCGCGCCGGCGGCAGTCCTCGCACATTCGAGGTGCGAGATCCTTGAGTTCGGCTCTGAGCGCTTCGTTATATCGAGCCCGAGATTCATGGGTCCCGACGGAATTGATGAGCAGCTCAAAGTTGTTTATTTCGAGGGCTCGTAGGATTTCGATGACAAGCTCGATGACTTCTGCATCAATCGCGGGAGAATCCGAGCCGATCGCTTCCGCGCCGATTTGGTAGAACTGCCGATACCGCCCCTTCTGCGGGCGTTCGCGGCGAAACATCGGGCCCACGTAGAAGAGCTTCTGCAGTCCGGGCTGCTGGTCTAGTCGGTGCTCGATGTAGGCACGCAGCACAGAGGCGGTGCTCTCCGGCCGTAGAGTCAGGGAGCTGCCATCCCGGTCCTCGAATGTATACATTTCCTTGCTGACTATGTCGGTCTCTTCGCCCACACTGCGCGCGAAAAGCGCGGTTTCCTCCAGCAGGGGCGTGCGAATCTCACCGTAGTTGAAACGGGAAAAGATGCGGCGTGCGGTTGCCTCAACCTGATTCCATATTGCGCTCGAGGGCGGCAGGATGTCGCGCATCCCTTTGATGCTGCGAATCAAGTCTGCTCTTCCTTATAGGTCTTTCGGATCTTGACATAGTTGTCGCAGTTCTTGTTGAAGCGCGCCTGCTCTTCGGGCGTTACCTCGCGGCGCACCTTGGCGGGACTGCCCATTGCGACCATATTTGGTGGAATCTCAGCTCCCTCCGTGACCAACGCTCCGGCGGCAATGACTGCACCAGCGCCGACCTTGGCGCCGTTCAGGACGATGGCGCCAATGCCGATCAACGCGTCATCTGCTATTTCGCAGCCGTGCAGCACCGCGGCGTGACCCACCGTGACACGATTCCCGACAATGCACGGATAGACCATGTGATCGACGTGCACGACCGTGTTGTCTTGGATGCTGGTCTCTGAGCCAATGCGAATGTAGTTTACGTCGCCGCGGATTGTCACATTAGGCCAGACGCTTGACCGTTCTCCGATCTCAACGTCGCCGATAACTTGGGCGCTCCCGTCAATGTAGGCGGATTCTGCAATGCGCGGCATAATCCCGCGGTATGGCCGGATCATGTGTCGGAATTGTCATCGTAGCAGGGCGGGTCCCCTAATTCGGACGCAAGCGCTTGCGAGGCGGCGAGTGCTTTCCCGCCGCTAGAATGAGAAGCATGCGAAAGCACGCCTGCCGGGTGTTTCTGGTCCTCACGCTGGGAGCTCCATGCGCACCTTGCGCCAAAGCTCCATTCGACTTCAACGCCATGGTGCGGCTTTCGCGAATCGATGATCCACAACTATCGCCGGATGGACAGACCGTAGCATTTACCGTACAAACAGTTGACCTCGACCAAAATGCCAAGCCTACACAGATCTACACGATACCTGCGGCAGGAGGCGTGCCGCGCCGCGTTACCAATGACGGAACAAGCAATGTGCGACCTCGCTGGACACCTGACGGCAGGCGCATCCTGTTCGTATCGAACCGCAGCAATGGATCGCAGATCTGGTCGATGAACCCGGATGGCAGCGACCCCAAACAGATTACGAATGTGCCGACCGAGGCAGATGGGGAAATCGTTTCGCCGGACGGCAAATTGATCGTTTTCACGAGTGATGTTTATCCCGGTTGCCCTCCGCCGAGTGGAGTGCCTGGTCAAGCTCTCGATTTGGCCTGTAACCAATCGAAGCTTCAGGCCGAGGCCGCTTCGAAAATGAAGGCGCGAGTGTACACATCACTTCTCTATAGGCATTGGACGAGCTATGCCGGCGTCCGCCGGAAGCACATGCTGATTCAGATGATGGATGGAACGGGTGGCGTTCGCGATCTCACACCCGGAAATCTGAACGTGCCACCCTTCTCGCTTGATGGACCGGAGCAGTACGTTTTTTCTCCCGACAGTGTTCAGATCACGTACGTTGCAAACACCGACCCGGATCTTGCGACCAGTACAAATTCGGATCTGTTCACGATTCCGGCGGCGGGCGGCGAACCGAAACGGCTCACCACCAATCCTGGCGCCGATGAGGGACCTCTGTATTCGCCGGATGGGAAATTCCTTGCATACCGCACCCAGACGCGCGCTGGTTACGAAAGCGATCAGTGGAAACTCGCTGTCATGGATTTGCAATCCGGCCAAATGAATACATTGACCGACTCACTTGATCGCTGGGTTGAGTCTTACACTTGGTCGTCGGATTCGAATCGGATCTTCTTCACCGTGGACGACCACGGGACAGTGCCGCTATTGATGATCCCCCGCGAGGGCGGACCCATTCGCACGGTCGCGCAAGGACCGACATCCATCAGCTCAGTCCACTTCACGACAGATGACAAGACGATGATCTATATCGAACAAAGCGGATCGAAACCGCCGGAGATCAATCGCGCTGTTTCGAAAGGTGGACCGTCGGTTCCGCTGACACGCCTGAATGATGCCATCCTGGACGGTTATCAGCTCACACCATTCGAGAAGATTTCGGCTGATGTGCCCGACGGGACCAAGGTGGAGAGCTATATCGTCAAGCCACCGGATTTCAACCCTGCGCTTAAATATCCGGTTCTCCTTGCCATCCATGGAGGTCCCGAGGGCGACTGGGGAGAAAGCTGGAGCTATCGCTGGAATGCCCAGGTTTTTGCCGCATCCGGCTATGTCGTGGTCCTTCCCAATCCGCATGGGTCCATCGGCTATGGCCAGGCGTTCACAGATGCCGTAAATGGGGATTGGGGCGGAAAAGCTTACGACGACATTATGGCGACCGCGGATTACGTCGGCAATCTGCCCTATGTCGACAAGGAGCGGATGGTGGCGGCCGGAGGTTCATACGGTGGTTACGTGATCAACTGGATTCTCGGTCACACGGACCGGTTCAAGGCGCTTGTATCGCACGCCGGTGTTTACGACCTCGAAAGCGAGGCTGGCACCACAGAAGAATTATGGTTCGTCAAATGGGAGTTTGGCGGACTTCCGTGGGAGAATCCGGATGGCTATCAGAAATGGTCCCCTAGTTCTTACGTCAAGAATTTCAAAACGCCGACGCTCGTGACGCACGGCGAACTCGATTACCGAGTGCCGATCGGCCAGGGACAGCAACTCTTCACAGCTCTGCAAGAATCAAAGATCCCTTCTAAACTTGTTCAATTCCCGGATGAGGGTCACTGGATCCTCAAGCCTCAGAACAGCCAGTTTTGGTACTCGACCGTGCTCGATTGGTTGAATGAGTGGACGAAGAAGACATCCACAGATCCTAAGCCGGCCGCGTCAAACTAGAGCCTCTGATGATCCAAACCGCCGTCCGCAGGAGACCCCTGTTCGCGCTCATCAGTTCGCGCCTGATCGCGTTCCTCGCGGTTCTGGGACCTGGTTTTATCACGGCAAATGTCGACAACGATCCGGGCGGAATCCTCACGTATTCTCAGGCAGGCGCCCAGTTTGGATATCAGCTTCTGTGGACGCTGATTCCCACCACGATCGCATTGATCGTGGTGCAGGAAATGGCGGCACGAATGGGCGCGATTACCGGTAAAGGGCTGTCCGACCTGATCCGCGAGGAGTTCGGGCTTCGCGCAACATTTTTCACGATGGTTGTCCTGGGCATGGCGGATTTTGGCAATATCATCGCCGAATTCGCGGGCTTGGCGTCCGGTATGGGCATATTCGGGATCAGCAAATATCTAGTGGTTCCGTTGGGAGCGGTCCTCGTCTGGACTCTGATCGTCCGCGGAAGGTATAAACCCGTCGAAAGGATTCTCATCATTGCGTCACTCGTCTACTTCGCGTACCCGATCTCCGCATTTCTTGCGAAACCGGAGTGGAATGTTGCCATCAAGCAGACCTTCCTGCCGACGCTGAGTACGAATCCGAGTTACCTTGTCGTAATCGTCGGCCTGATTGGAACGACCATCACTCCGTGGATGCAGTTCTATCTGCAAGCAGCGGTCGTAGAAAAAGGCATCGATGCCCGCCATTACGGGTTGTGCCGCCTGGATGTGATTACCGGCTGCATTGTTACCGATGTAATTGCGTTCTTCATCGTCGTGGCTTGCGGGGCGACTATCTATCATTCGGCACACCCTGAGATTACGGATGTGGCGCAAGCTGCGGTGGCGCTGCGTCCGTTCGCCGGCAAATTTGCCTCTGTATTGTTTGCCGTCGGGCTCGTCAATGCATCGCTTCTTTCCGCCGCCATCTTGCCCCTCGCGACGTCGTACAACATCTGCGAAGGCCTGGGATTCGAATCGGGAATCGACAAACGTTTTCACGAGGCGCCGGTTTTCTATTGGCTGTATACGCTGCTGATCGGCGGCGGCGCTGCCTTTGTGCTCATTCCGCAGTTACCGCTATTGAAATTTATCCTGTTCTCACAGGTTGCGAATGGGATTCTTCTACCGTTCGTTCTGGTGTATATGCTGTTGTTGGTGAACAGGCCGCGGCTGATGGGCGCCTATAAGAACAAGTTTTGGCAAAACATAGTCGCCTGGACGACGGCGGTCGTAATGATTGTTCTCACCGTGGCACTGCTGTACAACATGGTTCAGGGTTTGTGATCGGTTTTATCGCGCTTCTCGAACTTGAACGGTTTATTGAGCGAAAAGTATTTCGGATAGTATCTTCGGTCGGGCAGCAGGTCCCGGTTCCGATCAGCGAAAAGCTGTCGCTCTTCCGGCGACGCTGCTCTTGTCCAATTCATTTCCGATTTCCCGGAGAGGTACGGTGTGTAGATGACACGCTTGCCGTTACGCAGAGCCGCCGCGCCCAGCCATACACCGAGTGTTGATAACGAAACTGCCGAAGGCAAGCTCGAAAGCGTTGATCTCAGAAAATCCAGTTTGACCGCGGCCAGCTGTGCCGACACCGAGCTCACAGAGCGTCGTTTCCAAATCTGACCAAAATAACCGGGATCGGTTTCTTGCCGCCCTGTGAATGGACATCCGACAACTCCGTGAAGTCCAAGCACCTGCCCGGCGTCGATTATTCTTCCAGCGTTGTTCGAGATGCGGCCGCCGATCATGGCAGCGTCGGGATGCAGAGCAAACACATTGTCCAATTCGCGAAAATCATTCGTCTCCGAAAGGGTCACGTCCGCTCCCACGAGCAATACGGAGGATTGTGGGTGGTCGGTTAGCAATCGCGGCAGGGAATCCGATCGATCATCGAATCTGACTATAATCGGTTGCATGTCTTTGTCGGCTTTGCGCTTCCCGTTTATGTAGAAATGCGCCCCGCCGTTGAATAGAGGACTATCGTCAACCTCGAAGTCGCGAAGTTCCGGCCGCGAGTTGATGTAATTCTGCAACACCGCTCGTTGTGATGAATGAATGTACGATTTTGCAGAGGCATCGTCAGCGGTAGAGGAAACGTGGGCGCGCCAGCTATAGACGATTTCTGGGATATGAACTGCGGAGTGGCCAGCCGCCATAAAGCGCACGAAAGCGTCCCAATCGGGGCTGCCTTCGACGGCGCTGTCGGTGTATACGCCAAGCGTGAGCGCTATCCTTCGGTCCAGAATTCCTAAATGTGCAACGTAGGCAGAATTGAGCAGAAGCACCGGATCCCAGTCAGGCTTCAGGTACGGATCGAAGATGCGACTTCCGATCACTTTATCTTCGTCCGTATAGAGCAGGGCTGGGTAACCGTTCTCGGTGATTTTGGATGCGATGATAGACAGGGCGTCCGGGTACAAGCGATCGTCCGCATCGACCGGCAGAAGATATCTCCCCGATGCCCGTTCCAGGCACAAGCGAAGGCCTTTGACAATGCCGACGTTTCGCTCCGACCGAAACAGCTTGACCCATGGAATTTTCCGGATGTCCGCCAGAGCCGCGAGCAGATGATCGCGCGTCACGCCGTTGTCCAGGATGACCCAGTCCGTAGTACTTGCGCGGTTGGCTTTGCGGATCGATTGGGCCAGCGTTTTCAGGTGTTCAACCGGGCTGCCGTCCCAAACGGCCGTGGCGATCGATAGCAGTCCCGGTTCCGGAGCTTCGGTGAATTGCTCTTTCCTGTGCGCGAGGTGGCGCTTCATCCACCTTGCGTACTGACGAGCTTCAGCAGTCGGAAGAAACCGGCTGACCTGCCTTCGCAGAATGCCTTTCAGCTGCGCTTTCATCTGGTGCGCGTTCACCAATTCTCCCCATTGCTATCTTGCATAAAGGAATGAACGAAATCCGGAGTGCTCCTGCTGCCACCGAGACCAACGAGAACAAATTACGGCAGCTGGAGACTGAACTCAGGGCCTCGCAACGGCAAATCGTCAATCTGCTCGAATTGATCAACAAGCAACAGGAGCAATTGAACGAGCATTCGAGTTCGATCGTGCGACTCGACCGTATCCTCATGGAAATTCTAACGGGTCGCACATGGCGAACCTTGCGCGCGGCCGGCGAGATCGTGAAACGGTTTGTGCCTTCCCGCTCGGCCTCCGGCTCTACAAAACTGGCCGATGTGCGATCGTATCTGGTCTGTGATGAACCCAAAGCCGGCGACCGGAGACCCAGAAGCGGCAACATCACCGTGCGGGGTTGGTGTCTCGCGGAACGGCGGATCGATCTTGTGCATATCGAGGTAGAGGGCCTTCCCAGGATTGAAACGTCCGCATCGATAGCCCGCCCCGATGTCCGCAAGTTACATCCCGATCTGGATCGCACCGGCAGGAGCGGGTTCCAGGTAGAATTCGACTCGCACCGGCTGCCGAATGGAACTTACACGATTACGGTTCGTGCATTTTCTGCGGGAACGGCGCTTCGCGAAACCGAGACGTCGGTGTTGATCGATCATGAGCGGGGATTTTCATCCGATTACGACCGCTGGATCAAAGAGTTCGAACGCCCGGAAGAGGCACTCATAGAGCTCAAGCTTCCAAGCCTTCAGATTCGGCCCTTGATCAGCGTATTGATGCCGGTTTACAACACTGAGCCGGATGAGCTGAAAGCCGCTATCGAATCGGTGCTGAATCAAACCTATGGGAACTGGGAACTCTGCATCGCGGACGATTGTTCCTCCCGCGCACAGGTAAGAGAAATCCTCCGCGAGTTTGCCCGCCGAGATGAACGGATCAAGCTCGATTTGCGGAGTGAACAAGGCGGGATATCGGCCGCATGCAACTCAGCCTCGGCTCTGGCTGGCGGCGATTACATCACGTTTCTGGATCATGACGACGCATTTGCGCCGCACGCGCTCGCTTACGTTTGCGAGGCAGTGAACGCCCGTCCTGAATCAGATCTGATCTACAGCGATGAAGACAAGATCGATCCCTTAGGCACGCGCTTTGAGCCCTTTTTAAAGCCCGACTGGTCGCCCGACCTGCTCTTGTCAGAGAACTACATCTGCCATCTGCTCGTGCTGCGAAGAGATCTGGCCTCCGCTATTGGAAGCTTCAATTCGGATTGCGACGGTAGCCAGGATTACGACCTGATCCTCCGCGCCATCTCGAAAGCCAAACAGATTCACCACATCCCGCACGTTCTGTATCATTGGCGCGCGGGTGTTGCTTCTACAGCGAGCACGATAGAGAACAAGCAATACGCTCTCGATGCCGCGCGTCTGGCTCTGGAACGTCATTGTGTTCGGAGCGGAACGGCAGCGGGAGTCCAGCACGGCCTCGTCCAAGGTAGGTGGCGCGTACGTTACCCGATTCCGCCCGACGCGGGGGTTAGCATCATCATCCCGTCGGGCGGAAAAGCGGACGTGTTGCGAACGAATCTTACGGCGCTCTTTGCGAAAACCAGCTACGCGGATTACGAAGTCGTTGTCGTCGACAACTCAAAGGGCAATTCGATCGAGAGATTGCTTTCTGATTTTCAACCTGCGCCACGCGCCCTGCGTTACATCGACTGGCGCAATCAGCCTTTCAACTACTCGGTAATTAACAACGCCGCGGCCCGGCAATGCGAGTCACCCTTTCTGCTTTTCCTGAACGATGACACTTCCGTGATCACGAGCGAATGGCTGGAAGCTTTAGTGGAATTGATAGCACGTCCGGAAGTGGGCGCCGTCGGCGCGAAGCTCTTGTACCCTGACGGCCGCATCCAGCATGCCGGTGTGGTGATGGGCCTTTATGACAACTGCGGTCACGCCTTCAAGGGCCTCGACGCCGAAGTCTCGCACTACTTCGATTTTTCAGATGTCATTCGAAATGTCAGCGCCGTTACGGGCGCGTGCCTCATGACGAAATCAGACGTTTTTATTCAAGTGGGCGGGTTCGATGAGGACCAGTTCGCGGTAGCCTTCAACGACATTGATCTTTGCCTGAAAATCGGTGCCCTGGGATATCGTGTCCTCTACACGCCTCATGCGCAGCTTTATCACCACGAGGCATTTTCAAAGACATCTAAAGACCTTGTTCCTCATCCGCAGGAAGTTGCATCGATGCGCGCGAAGTGGGAGGGCGTTATAGCCTCGGATCCCTATTACAACCCAAACCTGACGCGCAATGATGAAAACTTTTCCCTGCGAACCCGCGCGTAGCCGGAACTGGAAGTTACTGCCGGAAAATGAGGGGCGTAAATTCGATGCTTATGTCGCGGCTGATGGGGTGCTCCAGAACGAGCACGCTCGGAAAATCGGGTAGCAGTATGTTGTTCGCCTGCAGCCGCATTGGGTCGCCAACATACGAGGCTGAGGCGTCGCGGAAGGCGTAGTCCGTTATACGTCCATTTCCATCAAGGCTGAGAGTGAGCACCACCGAAGACCGCAGTTGGACAGGGACGAGATTTGCCTCATTGCGATCGGCGTACAGTACAGGAACTTCGTAGGTCACCCCACGTGTGCTAGTGCTGATGGTAAAAGCCAGCGCTGCAAACAGAATCACACTGGAAAGCAGACCGCCCGTCGCAGGAATCGTGAGCGGGCGCATAATCTGGTTAAAGCGGAAACTCCAGTTTTCATAGAACTGCCTCCAACGCGAACCATTGTGGCGCGCCAGTATGCGCCTCTCTTGAGATGCCGCTACTCGTAAGGCTGTTCGTAAGTAGGCAGGTGGCCGCGCTGCCGGCAATTCCGACAGAGCTGAGCGTATAGAACGAAGCTGTTCAAAGGCCAGGGCGCACGATTCGCATTCTTGGACGTGCGAGGAGATGCGGGAACGCTCGGGATTTCGCAGCCTTCCGTCCACGTATTCAGTGATTCGGCGTCTTGCTCTCCAACAGTACATTTGATTTCCGATCTCTTACCGCAACCCAGTCAAAACAATAGTCTTCAGAAAAGCTTCATTCCTCTCGTGAATTGCTAACCGGTGACTCTATGCGATTGCCTCACTCAAGTCCTGACTCGGTTTATGAGTTAACTCCCGCCGCAGAGCGTCACGCCCCCGAACGATTCTCGACTTCACCGTTCCTAGCGAAATTTGCAAGATCTCGGCGATCTCTTCGTAGCTCAGATTTTGAATATCCCGCAGCACGACAGCGGTCCGGAACAAAGGATTGATTCGTGTCAGCGCGTGTTCAATCAGCGACCTCGTTTCACCATCCAGAGCCAATTCGTAAGGAGATCTCCCCGGGTCCTGAGCCAACTCCAGGGCAGAATCGTGTTCAGAGCCCTCCCGCTCGAGGGAGACTTCCCGACGGCAGTGCCGCACAAACCAGCGACGATGATTGTGTGCTTCGTTGATTGCGATCCTGTAAATCCACGTCCTGAGGCTACTCCGTTCGCGGAAGCTATTAACGCTGCGAAAAACCTTAAGAAATACTTCCTGCACCACATCGCAGGCGTCGCTCTGGTTCCCGAGCAAACGGTAGATAAGCGAATAGATCGGCTGCTCATATCGTTGGATCAGCTCTTCATAGGCATCTTCAATCCCCGCTCTCAATCCGCGGAGAATTCGAGCATCTTCTTCGGAAATACCACTAGGGGCACCTGCCAGGATCGACAGACTACCCGCGTTGCTCGATAAAGGGTGAGCCATCGCTTGAAATTTTAGCGCTACCGGTATTTAATCGCCAGTTAACTTGGTAGACACCGTCATCCCCTCTCAAGTTCCCTGTGCACAGACCCGGCGGTAGTAGCTTTCGTACTGCGGAATGATTAGTTCCGTACAGAATCTGGTCAGCGCCGTGCGCCGTGCGGCTTCAGAGATGCGGTTTCGAAGTGTCTCATTACTAAGGAGTTCCGTGATCCGGGCCGCCTGTTTATCAATGTCGGCGACTGGCTCCAGGAAACCGTCCACCCCGTTATCGATTAAATCCGGGACTCCCCCGGCCAACGTAGCAACCGGTGCCACTCCGCACGCCATAGCCTCCAAGGCGGCGAGCCCGAATGCCTCCGTTTCGCTCGGAAGATGCAACACGTGCATCCGGGGCAGCAGCCGCTCGATGTGGTCTTGTTTCCCGAGAAAACGGATGTGCTGGTGCACGCCGAGTTCTCTGGCGAGTCGTTCTGCCGGTCCGCGATCCGGTCCGTCACCCGCCATGATCAATTCCGCATCCACCTGCTTCCGGACCTCGGCGAACACCCTTACACAATCGTTCACGCGCTTCACAGGTCGAAAATTCGAGATGTGAATGATGCGTTTCGAACCAATGCTCTGGGCCTCTTCGTCCGGCTTGTAAAGGCTGCAGTTCACAAAATTGTGAATCACTTCGATTGGTTTCGTGATTCCGAAAAAATCCTCCGTTCTGCGCCTCATGTATTCGCTGATTGTGGTTACCCCGTCTGAGCGCTCGATCGAGAATTTAGTAATGGGAAAATACGACCGGTCGGCTCCGACCAGGGTGATGTCTGTTCCGTGAAGCGTCGTAACGAACGGCAGGTAGCGCGAAGTCGTCATCTCCTGCGCAAGCAGGGCTGAGATCGAGTGCGGGATAGCGTAATGAACGTGCAAAAGATCCAGCCGGTACTGCTCGGCAACCTCCGTCATCCGAGAGGCGAGGGCTAACGAATACGGCGGATACTGAAACAGCGGGTAGGTCGATACCTCGACTTCGTGATAATGGATGCCGGGTGTATCGGGATCCAGCCGGATGGGATTCGCGTAGCTGATGAAGTGAACTTCGTGCCCGCGGTTTGCGAGTTCGAGTCCCAGTTCTGTGGCGACAATGCCACTGCCACCATAAGTCGGATAGCACGTGATGCCGATGCGCACTACCCCAGTATCCGCGTTATGGAACCAGGACGATCTTGCCGATATGCTCCCCGCTTTCCATGCGAGCATGCGCCTTCGCGGCATCCGTAAGCGGGAATTGCGAATCGATGACCGGACGTATCGGATCTTTCGTCGGGAGCGCCGGCCAGATCCGTTTCAGGAGACGTTCTGCGACCCTTCCTTTCTCTTCTGAAGAACGCGCCCGCATCGTGGAGCCTATCACGCGACAACGCTTTCGCATCAACGCGCCCAGATCGAGCTGAGCCGTTCGACCTCCTTGTGTCGCGATTACCGCGATCCGTCCTTCTGTCGCGAGGACGTCGAGATTTTTTCCAAGGTAATCGCCGCCGACTAGATCAAGGATTACGTCGACTCCGCGTCCGCCGGTTTTTCGCTTAACTTCTTGAACGAAATCACTCGTCCGGTAGTTGATTGCGTGGTTCGCCCCGAAGGTGAGACAGGCGTCGCACTTAGCATCGCTGCCCGCTGTTGCGAAGGCCTCGGCTCTCAGGAACCTGCTCACCATGAGAGCCATGCTGCCGATGCCACTTGCTCCGCCATGGATCAGCGCGGTTTCGCCACTGGTCAGACCCGCGCGCGTTACGAGGTTGTCGTAGACCGTGAAAAGATTTTCGGGCAACGTCACCGCTTCGGCGAAAGTCCAGCCCTGCGGTAGCGGCAAGACCTGAACCGCCGGTACTGCGCAGAACTCTGCATACCCGCCGCCGCTCAGGATCGCACATACTGAGTCGCCCGGCTTCCAGGAGGTCACGCCAGGGCCGACGGAGTCGATTTGTCCCGCGACATCGAGGCCCGGTATCTCCGAAGCACCAGGAGGTGGCGGATACTTTCCTTGCCGCTGAAGCGTATCGGCTCGCGCGACTCCGGCCGCCTTCACCGAAATCACAACGTCTCCCGGTCCTGCAACCGGTTTCGCAACGTCAGCCGGTCGAAGGACTTCCGGTGGGCCGAAGGAAGAAATCTCAATCGCAATCATTTCTAATCAAACTTTACAAACCGCATTTAGACGCCCTACGTCCGCTTCTACAATGTGTTCTAGATTTCGCTTTGGAATTCTTTGGTCATGTCTTTTTCTGCCGTGTTCGGCGGGGCTGTTCGCGCAAACCACGGCTCCGTCATCCCCGCCACCGCCCCCACAGGATCCGTACATCATTGAAGACGGCGGTTTCTCGATTGAGCCGTTCTACTGGCTCAATTCCGCTCAGCCCACGCTGCGAGGTGGACAATCCGCTACTGCGTTCACCGATTACGATTACGCTGGCAATGCTAACAACAGTCTGGGCGGGATTTTGAGCATTCCGGCGGGACGGTCCAACACGCTCCGCATCTCGTACTTCCGCTCTCAAGGACACGCCGACGCCACTCTGTCGCAAGACGCGACTTTGTTCAGTGAAGCGTACAGCGCGGGCGACTTTATCAATGGAAGTTACAACATTCAGAATGCGAAGATCTCCTGGGACTATCTGTCCTACACCTGGCGCAACCACTCGAACATTCGCCTCAAGACTTTGTACGAGGTGCAGTTCACCACGGTATCAGCCAATTTCGACGCTCCCCTCAAGCCGATCACTACGGATTCAAGCGGCAACACCGATACCAACACTGGGCATGGATCGAAAAACCTAGTGCTCCCCACCCTGGGCGCAGAACTCGAAGGCAGTCTGAACAAAAGGTTTCGCTGGGAGGTGAAAGGTTCCGGATTCGGTCTCCCACACCGTGCAGACATCTGGGACGCCGAAGGTACCCTTTACTGTCGCGTGAAGCAGTTTGAATTGCTGGCGGGTGAGAAAGGTTATCACTTCAAGACTTCTCCGCAATCAACCGAGTACTTTACTCACACGCTTTACGGGGCTTACGTCGGCATTCGTTACTACTGGGGTGGAGAACGGTGATGCTATCTTGAACCTTCGGAAACGATGAGTGCTGTCGACCTGTCGAGTTATGCGGGACTCTTTGCGATGGTCCTGCTCACGATCAACATTTTGCTGGGGCTGCTGCTTTCCGCCCGCTACAATACCGTCCGTCAGTGGCCGCGTAAGCGCATGCCGATATTCGCGGTCCACAACTGGACGGCGTACATCGCGCTCGGACTGATCTGCCTTCACCCCGCACTACTGCTGTTTTCGAGCGACGCAGGATTCCGGGTGCTCGATATTCTTTGGCCGGTTCATTCCCCGAAGCAGACCGGTTACAACTGCCTGGGCGCTGCCGCGTTCTACTCCGTCCTCTTCGTCGTTATAACGTCTTATTTCCGCAGCCGCTTGGGCAGTCGCCTGTGGAAGAAGCTCCACTACGTTTCTTATGCCGCGGCAGGGTTTCTCTTCATACACGGCATTCTCATCGATCCGGAGCTGAAGAATGCGCGTCCCGATCCTCTGGACGGAGAAAAAGTGCTGATTGAGGTCTGCGCTCTGTTGATACTCCTTGCAACCGTCTGGCGCATTCGATACCAACCGCGAAAGAAAGCCGTGCCCGCGCGAATCGAGAGCGTGGATTACGAAACGGTTTGAATAAGTCTAAGTGCTGGCGGGTCGAGGCTGGTACTCGCGCCGTCCCGATCGTGTCGTCCGGACCCATTTCACAATAGAGAAAACGCTCATCGCCATGCACAGAAGCGTGAATCCGATCATCGTGTAGCGGAACCCGGCGCTGTTCATGATGCGAATGATCTGCCTGCCGAACTCCAGCGCAAGCAGGCTGAGAATGAAAAAACGCAGCGCACGCGTGAGCGCCACAATGAGAAACAGCTTTCTGCGCGGATATGCCAAGGCGCTCGTAGTTGCAATCACCATAGTGAACGGAAAGGGCGGCGGTGCTATACATGCGATAAGGAGAGCACGGCCACCGTTCTCGTTTGTTTTTCGCTTCAGCTTTTCGAATCGTTTCTGACCCGCGAGCTTCTGTATACCCGCTTCGCCCATCCGTCTTGCCACGAGATCTACGAGCACGGCCCCACAAGTTGATCCGATCGCGGCCGTGATGACATAGATCCAGAAATTCTGATGGTGCCGCGCCACCATCGCCGTTACCAGCAGATCATTGCCGAACGGAAGGAACAAGAAGGAAGAATCCATTACTCCCATCACCAAGGGGCCGAAGTAATTCAGTCGGAATAAAACACGCAGGAGTTGATGGAAAAGGCTGTTCAAGTAAGTTGTGTCTGTGAGATGCATAACCACAGTCAACGTTTCGCTGCTAGCGACTGCGCTGTTTTCTGTCCCTCTGGCCGGCCTGCCGCAGGGACGAACGGCCGCTCTCGTTGAAGCGCCCAACAACCATCCGGCTCATATTCTGCTAGCACACGACAGTTCCACGCATTGATATTTCGCAAGCAGATGGGAAACGATTATTAGGGGGTTCACGCCGCTCTTGACACACACTATATGATCGGCGGCTGGTTCGATCAGCATCTCTGGGGAACCTTCAACCCGCCGATCGTTCTCGAAGATCCTGAATGCTCGGCGGTGAAACATTTTCCGAAACAGTTCACCAAGTACGGCGAGATCGACCAGCCCAAGAGCTGGTCGCGTGATAAATTGCACGTGCTTCTCAGCCTCGACCCGAATCGGCTCGACTACAAGCCGCGCGTCCACCGCCAGGATCACGGTTTTCCCCTCGCCTGGTCGAAGATGTACGGAACGGCTACGTTTTCTATTCGACGCTAGACCACACGAAACAGTCCTGCGACGATCCGGACATCCGAACCATGTACTTCGAGGCCCATCAAGTGGGTGCTGGGGCTGACGGAAGGCAGCACGGCGCCGAATCAGCGCATTACGCAACCTTAGCTGACGGTGACGAGATCGGAAGCGACGCGTTTCAACTGGCCGCATGCCGCGTAGATGTCGCGACCGCGCGGTTTGCGAACGAAACACGGAACGGCGGTGCGTACGATTCTCTGGAACGAGAGTACACGCTCGGGATCCGGTGTATCGAATGGAATGCCTGGTCCCGGGTTGAGCGCGATCAGGTTTACTTTGCAGTTCAGGTGAGAGAGCAGTTTCACGACTCGCTTCGCATCCGCGTCCGTATCGTTGACCCCTCGCAGCAGGACGTATTCGAAAGTGAGCTTCTCCCAGCTTCTCAGCGGGTAAGCGCGGCAGGCCTTCACCAGGTCACCGAGATGATATTTCCGGGTGATCGGCATCAACTCGCGCCGCTGTTCTTCAGTGGAGGCATTCAACGATATGGCAAGCTTAGGGCGAACTTTGGCTGCTCCAAGCTCTTCCATCTTCGGGATAATGCCGGACGTTGATACCGTGATTCGCTTCTCCGAGATGCCGATGCCGTCCGGATCCGTTAGGAGGCGGGTGGCTTTGAGAACATTGTCGAGATTCAGCAGCGGTTCGCCCATGCCCATCATCACGATGTTCAGCCGCTGGCTGGCGGCCGACAAACCGTGGGCGCGCAGCAGGAACATCACCTGACCCACGATCTCGCCCGCCGTCAGGTTGCGCTCCAAGCCCATCAGCGCAGTCAGGCAGAAGCCGCAGTTCACCGGACACCCCACCTGGCTCGATATGCACATGGTGTCCCGCGTTTCCTCGGGCATCAAAAC
>JAFAUR010000042.1 GCA_019243205.1 Acidobacteriaceae bacterium
CTCGGAAGCCGCCTACAGCAAGCGAGACGCGGAAGGCAATTACCAATACGCCGCCTTTGGCGTTCCCGGACTCGCCCTGAACGTCGCCCGTGAAGGATCTCTGGTCGTGTCTCCATATTCGACTTGCCTGGCGCTGCTGGTCGATCCGGCGACGGCGGTGGAAAATCTGGAAGATCTTGCCGGGAAAAAGTGGCTGTCGAAATATGGCTTCTACGAATCCGCCGACTATCTCGAAAGCCGCCGGAGCCGCTTCCTCCCGCGCAAGTACACTCTAGTGCGCTCCTGGATGGCGCACCATCAGGGCATGAGCCTGGCAGCGATCTGCAACGTGCTTTACGACGGCGCGTTCCAGCGCTGGTTTCACGCTGAGCCTTTGGTGCAAGCAAGCGACCTGATTCTGCAGGAGCGTCCTCTGCGCGTTCGTCCCATTAGGGACGTGCAACCTCGACGCGTTCTGCCATTCGCTAAACGGCTGGTGCCCGGACGCGGCCCGAAAGCTAAAGTCCCAGCCTGATTTCGGTGCCGTCCGGCTCGACGCCCATTTCGAGGCTCGGCGCGAATGTTGCATGGGTTCTGGCATGTGTCAGTTACTGGCTTGCGGGTTTGACAATCTAACCAGTCGAGATGAAACGACGCCAATTCAATGCGAGTCTCGGCAGTGCGGGGTTCGCCCTGGCCGCAACCGGCAGCGCTCAGATTCTCAATCCATCCGATATTCGACCGGAAACCATGCAACTTTCGCGGAACGGTTGGATGCCCAACAATGAGCATCTTCCGGTACTTCTGTATCGAAGCATCCTTAGGATTGAGGGAAGCGACCCTGCCGGTATTTTCGAGAAGCAGTTCCAGCAAAATGGATGGCCGGCTCAGTGGCGTGACGGCGTCTACGATTTCCACCATTTTCATTCCACGGCGCACGAGGTGCTTGGGTTTGCGGGTGGAAGTGCGGTCTTGATGCTAGGCGGCGAGCGAGGACGGCGTGTGGAGGTGCATGCGGGCGATGTAGCTGTTCTGCCGGCGGGTACCGGACATTGCAGGATCGAAGCAAGTTCAGACTTCCTGGTAGTGGGTGCCTATCCGCCTGATCAACATTGGGACATCTGCCGGAGCGCGCCATCGGAGGAAATGATGGCTCGCATGCAACACCTGCCGTTTCCGGATTCGGATCCCGTCAGCGGCGCTGAGGGGCCGCTGACCAGGGTTTGGAGAAGAGCGTAACGCTCACGCGCTGACGCTTCGCGACCGTATGAATTCGAACCGCTTTTTCAAGCGGAGGAACGGCAGTTCGAGATAGCGGTACGAGAGGAAGGCAAGGGAAATCGTAAGGGCCAAAGATAGGGCAGCTGTGGCCAGAAAACTAAGGAACGGAGAAGCGGCGACCCTCGTATGCGGGATAATAGCGCGCGAAACCAGGTGCAAGCAGGCCAAATGGAACACGTACAATCCGTATGAAATCTGGCCGAGGTAAATGATCCACTTGGGAATGCGGTCCGGACTGAGCTGGAAAATAGACAGGAAACCGAGGACCACGCCTAGATCGACGACAAGGAACGAAAGCGCACACGCCCAGCGCCCGCCATGCCAGTAAAACAACGGCGCACTCACCACCGCGACGAATCCCGCGGCAAACATCAGAATCCGGCGAACGTTGGACATGTTCCAGGCGCGTTGATGAAGTTTCAACGCTGCAAGCGCACCGGTCCCAAAGAAAATGAAGTGGCACACGGGGTTGAACCACTCCTGAGGAGTTACGACGAAGCACGTGATCAGCGATATAGGCAAGCAAAGCAAAGCCAGGTAGAGGATGACCTGCTTGCCTCGGTTGGCGACCCAGGGCCAAGCCAAATAGAACAGCTCTTCAACGGAAACGCTCCACAGGATCCCAAACGGGTTGAAATGAAAAGAGCCACCGAGATAGCCGACGAACAGGATCAAATATGCGATTTCCCGATGCGTCAAGCCGTAATGGTGCGGGAACGCGATGCTGAGCGCGATCGCACCGAGTACACCCACGAAGTACAAGGGCCAAATCCTGAGAACCCTTCGAATGTAGAAGGCTTTGATGTGGACGGAACCGGTCTTCTCACGCTCGCGCAACAGTAGCTCTGTGATAAGAAACGAACTGAGAAAGAAAAACAGCGGCAGTCCATAGAGTCCCGCGTAAGATATGCGTTCGTAAGCCGATCCGACCAATTGCTTCCACATTGGCGAGCTCGGTCCGTAGTTGAGCCGAGGGCCATGACCAACAAAGACCGAGAAAAAAGCAAAGAAGCGAAGCGCATCGAGCTCGGGACGATAGTAACTTCCGGCCTTCCTCGGCGCTGGGTCCAGAGGCGGAGCTTCTTCGACCGTTTCGACGGCCGCGCTGTTCACGTCCATGCGAGAACTCAGCCGCTGCTGAGGAGTTGTCACTAAGCTAATCGGGTTAGGAAGTCGCGCCTGAGAGAACAGATGGAGAGAGGTGGAGACGTGACCGAGCAGGGTTCTGGCATTCTGACCGGCGGCCGAAAGCAGCGCGCGGAATCCACTTCCAACGAAATCCCGTGCATCATTCTGATCCAGCCAGCGGTTGTTCTCAATAACGCCTTCAGCAGCATTGCGCTTGGGTTTACCTATCAGCACCTGAGGTAGGCTCCTTCCGCGAATCTGAAACATTTTAACCTATCTTTGTTGTTTCGGTTTTCCGTAGGAGCGTTCCTGATATAAGGTCGAGTACTAGGAACTTCGTGATGATGACCTCACGCTTTTCATGGGCATACCTCCAGCACGCCGACTGAATTGGGACGCGCAACTCACGGCCGGGGTGCTTCGATCCAAACAGAATGGGCTCAGTAGCGTGGCCTAGTTAATCAGTCAGAGGTGCGGCAAATTCCAGCCACTCAGGCGCTAACACTTCGCGAGCGTATAAACTGAAACCGCTCCTTCAGCCGCAGAAAGGGCATCTCGAAATAGCGGTACGAGACCGAGGCGATTGCAATCGTGAGTACCAATGACAAAGCCATAGTGGTCAGCAAAGTGCAGAACTGCGAACCGGCAAAGCTCAAGTGGCGAATAATTACACGCTCGACAAAGCGTAGGGACACCAGGTGAAACACATACAATCCGTAGGAAATCTGACCAAGGTAAATGGTCCACCTGGGAATTCGATTCGCGTTGAATTGGAAAACTGAGAGGAAGATCAATACAACGCCTATGTCCGCAATAAGGAAGGAAGTTCGATTAACCCACCTGCTGGCATCCCAGTAGAAGATGGGCATCAGCCAAGCGATCACTCCCGCGGCAAACATCAAAATCCGTCCAAGCAAGGATAAGCTCCAAGCGCGCTGATGAAACTTGAGCGCGACCAGGGCTCCCGTTGCAAAGAACAAGAAGTGACAGATGGGGTTGTACCACGCGTCGGGGAGTACGATCCAGAGAGTTGCGAGGGATACTGGAAAACAGAGAAAGGCCACGCATTTGATGACTTGCTTGCCTGCTCTAGCAATCCAGGGCCAAGCCACATAGAACAGTTCTTCTACCGAAATGCTCCAGAGAATCCCCAATGGATTCCCGTGGTAAGCCCCCCCGAGATAGCCCAAAAAGAAGACCAGGTAGACGATCTCGCGGTGAGTTAGCGGGTAACCGGAGGGGATGGCGCTGACGGCAATGGCACAGAGGACGCCCAAATAATACAAGGGCCAAATCCGGAGAATTCTCCGGGCGTAGAATGCCTTGACGTGAATGGAACCGGTCTTTTCGTGTTCTCGCAAAAGCAACTCCGTTATGAGAAAGGAGCTAAGGAAGAAAAATAGCGGCAAGCCGTAAACACCCGCATGTGCTGCTCGATCCAAGGCCCTTCCGATCTCCTGTTTCCAGAGCTGTGAACTGCTTCCGTAGTTCAGGGTTGGGCTGTGTGCAATGAACACGGAAGGGAATGCGAAAAAACGAAGGGCATCCAACTCGGGTCGATAGTAGCTTGCCGCCTTTCTCGGCTCAGCGTGAAGGGTTGGAGGTTGTTCGAGGGCTCGGGTCACAACGTTATTTGCCTCAGTGGCGGAACTCAGCCGCTCTTGAGGGACTGTTGTGAAGCTAATTGAGTCCCGTTGGCGAAACTGTGGCAACCTTCTCAGATACGCCACGAACCCAACTGCCGGCCAGACCGCTAGCAAATAAATAAAATTATAGAGAGTCTGATCGAAAGATGAGAGGAAAGCATTCACCCGGCGGCTATCGATCTAACCGATGACGGCTTCGATACCGCTGCGCTTGTCGTACCAGTGAACGGACTGGTTTTTGCGGCTGAGCTTGACGATTAAGACGTTTGGAACGCGCTCCCTTACCGAGCCAAAAAATTCTAACCTGATTTTGTCGCCTGCGTACTACACTGCGTTACAAGATCGCGGACGCGGAGAAAATTTTTCCGGGATTGACGACGTGCTTGAGAGAAGATTCTTGGTGCGGAAACGGGCCTGCCTCGAGTCGTGAGGTTGTCAAAACTGTTACATCTGTCCTAAAACGTTTTTCGTAAGTTCTGTTTTGATATGCTAAAGGCTGGGATCCCGATCGCGAAGCCTCGGGCTTTTTTTCTCCTTCGAACCCTCAATGCGACCAAACGTGGCTCAATGCCAGGATTCGATACGTCAATCCAGCGCTGGTGAGCTTCCGAAACCCCAAGCATTTTACCCGTTCGTGGAGGGCTTACGTGCTGTTTGCGCTCTCTATGTGGTGCTTCATCACGCTTGGGTTGATACCTGGAACATCTTTCTCAACCAACAACCAGGACCGTTGTTACGGTTCTTGACCGGATGGCTCGCCTTCGGACATGAGGCGGTCACTGTATTTATTGCGATATCCGGATTCTGTCTGATGTTGCCAGTCATGCCTACCGGAATGAAGCTGAAGAGCAAAGGACGTTTTTTCAAGCGACGCGCGATCCGGATCTTGCCCACGTACTATGCTGCTCTGGCGTCTTCAATTCTCATAATCCTGGCGATCGGCCACCCGGAGTGGGTGAGTCGTCGGAGCGCTGTTGAGCATTTTCTGATGATTCACGATTTTGGGCATCACATGTATGACATTAACGGACCGATGTGGTCCATAGCTGTTGAGTGCCAGATTTATCTGTTTTTTCCGCTCCTCCTATGGATTACGCGCCGAGCAAGTATTTACATGACTCTGCTCGTAACGGGGATCGTCGGGTTCGAACTATACAATGAATATGGACTCTGGGGAGCCGGCGAGCGCGACTTTCACTATCTCTTTGTGTTTGCGTTGGGCATGTACGCAGCCTGGTTCTGCCGGAATGGCTCACTCGCAGGCGTCAGAATTCTGAATGTTGTGGGCCTCTTATCCTCAGCGATAACCGTATACCTGCTATGGCGCTGGAGTGTGGGACACTTTGGCGTCGTCGATTTCTTCATCGCGATCGCAGCCTGTTGCCTTTTGGTTAATGGGGCTACCACCCCAAATGGCGTCGTTTCAAGAGCGTTAACGAAGCGGCCTTTGCTGGGCATAGGTGCATTTTCGTACAGCCTGTATCTGGTTCATAAGCCAACACAGTTCGTAGTGAACGAGATCCTTCACCACGTAAGGATAACAGCGACGACTGCGTTTGCCATTCGAGCATCGTTTGGAACACTGCTGGCTCTTGCATTCGCCTACGCCTTCTACCTGAAATTTGAGAAGCCGATCCTGCAAAGAAGCGCCAAGGGTTCCATGACTGTCAAATACCCAGCGCGCCAAGCGGCATAGCGCGAACTTAATCAGACGTGCTTGGATTGGCCGGGGAAGAGAAGGACTGCTGGCGCCCGGAGCAAATTGTCCAGCGTTGATTCGAGTACCGAACCACAGAAGAATAATTTAGATCGGCAACGGCCGCACATCATCATGCGCTACCAACTGAGCGACGAGTCGATTGCATAAGGGAAGAGCTTTATAACTGACCACAAATCTCG
>JAFAUR010000078.1 GCA_019243205.1 Acidobacteriaceae bacterium
AGATTTCCGGCCTTCTTCGGCTGGAATAAATAAAGCTCACAGCCTCGCGCATGCTTGTTCCCGCGAATGCAATCGTGCGTCTTGCACGATTCGCAAATTGTCTGCTTGCGGACCGCCACTTCTTTCGGTGATATCAGCGACGCCACAAAATGAAATTGGCCGATCGGACAAACGTATTTACAGAAGCTGGCGCCCCGAAATAATCCATCAACAGCTAAAGCCGCCGCGAAGTAACCCAAAATAATCCACGCCGTTGCGGCCGGGCTGTCCCACAGGCTGAACGCTTCATATGCCCACAAAAAGATGACAAACAAGGCTGCAGGCACCCACTTGTTTCGCAAAGCCCGCGGCCATCGCGTCGCCGCCGGTAGGAACTTTCGGCCCCAATCCCGTACCAGCGTAAACGGGCACGCCATGCAGAAAAGGTTTCCGACCACGAGCAGCGCGACAATAGACAGAGCACGCCAATGAATCCAAGGCAGAACGCCGGCCATGTTCACGGGAGCGATCTGTGGTCCCGCGAAGCCGTCACTCACGATCGCTACCGCCGCCAACAGCATCGCCGATTGCGCGGCTCGCCGCCATGCAGGAGCATGCAGTCTCTTCAAGGACACGTTCGCGCGTTGGCGGCGGACTAGTTCACCACGCGAGCGGCGATCCTGACGCGGCCCCGATAGCACCCTCATGGCCAGAACGATCGCCGGAACCAGGTAGATCAGTGACCCTGGCACCCACATGATCGCTCCGGCCAGCACCTGGTCGTTCCGCGCGTCCAATCCGGCCATCTGCACCGTCGAGTAACTTGGGTACAGAAGTCTCCCGGAGAAAACGAAGAACGCCGAAAGCGCCGTATTCACCAAATCGGCGAACAGTAAGTAGGGAATCCCAATCCATTCCGGCCACTTACTCCGCCCCCGGATGGGCCGTACGATTGGCCACCAGAATAAAATGCCCGTCCAGAAAAACGACGTGTGTTCCACAGCGTGCCAGAATGGCGACGCCAGCGCCAATTCGTACGCTGCGGGCACGTGCCAACCAATCGTACTGATCGCGAAAAGCAGCCAAGCGACTGCTGGTGTCGTCAGAAAGCGGAACACCCTTTTCAGCAAGTCCCAATGGAGAAACGGGGCGAGCGCTTCCTTGACCACGTTCTTCGGTAATCCGCGCAACACCGGCACTGTGGGATGGCCCAGCAATATGAGTGGCGGCGCAATCATCATTAGCAGTAGGTGCTGAGTCATGTGCGCGGACAGGTACAGGTAATCGAATGCGTCAAGCGGCGACTCGGTCGCGACAAATACGGTAGCCAGACCAGCCAGAAAGGCGACCAGCCGTTGCACGTCGTGCTCGCTTCTATAGAGTCTGCGTATCCGCAGCCAGCCTCGAATATAGATGGCTGCCGCGCACGCGAGAAGGAAGCACGGTCCCGGTTCAAGTGCCCAGGATGTCAATGCGAGATACTGAGAAGAATTCACCTGTTTTCAGGCTTAGCGCAGCCCTCCAGCAGGCGGCGTGATCGTGGCGAAATCGCGTGGGAGCTTGTTCTGAGGAGTAGCAGCCGGGCGCGCGGGGCTGACCCCCTTCTGATGCAGCTTCGCCATGAATGAGACGAGCGCGTCCACTTCTGCCGGGCTAAGCTTCTTTCCGTAGGCCGGCATGTTACCGCCTCCCTGAATCACTTGCCGGACCATCTCATCCTTGGTCAGCCGGTTCGCTACTTCGTCCAGCGCCGGACCGCGCTGCCCGCCGACACCGCCGAGCGAGTGACAATTTCGGCACTGCTTGTTCTGGAAGACAAGTGCTCCGTGCATCTCGAGCGGCGTCAACTTCTTGATGTACTGAACCGGAACGGGCGACGCGCTCCAGGCCTCCATGTGAGGAGACCAAGGTGAAGTCTCGCCCATGTAGGCCAAAACACCGATAACCAACAAGATAAAGATCACTGAAAGCACCGCTACCGGGCGCTGCTTGTAACTCTTCTCCCCAGTACCCGATATGAACGGCAGGAGAATCAGAAACAGGATGCCAAGCGCTGGCGCGATGAACAAGACCAGGATCTCCATCCAGTCCGGCAGCAGCGCTAATACCGCAAAGATCGAGAGAAAGTAAAAGTCCGGCCGCGGATTTGTATCCACAATAAGCGGGTTCGGAGGTCCTCCCGGACCTTTCGGCCCGATGAAATACGCGCAGGCGAGAATACCAACCATCACCAGCGCCGAGAACACCAGGTCCTTGCCGATTGCATGGGGTACAAAAGGAACGCCTTCTTTCCGTAGAACATCGGCGTACTCGGCGTCATAAGTTGACCGGTGGACTGGGTAGCCCGGCCTCGGATATTCGTTTATGCCCTTTGTCAATACCAGCCGCAAGTGCATGCTGATGATCGCAATCAGTAGCCCCGGAATGATAAACACGTGCAGAGCGAAGAATCGAGAAAGGGTTTCGCCCGCGATGATCGGTCCTGCCAGCAGCACGTGCACTAACTGGCCGCCGATTACAGGCACGCGCCCGGTGATTGAGGCGCCGATAGTAAGTCCCCAATAGGCGTCCTGATCAAATCGCATTACCTGTCCGGTAAATGCCATCGCCAGCGTAAAGATCAGCAGGAAAATCCCGCTCACCCAGGTAAGTTCGCGCGGGTACTTATACGCCCCAAAAAGAAATACCTGTATCATGTGCAGGGTCATGATGGCGACCATGAAGTTTGATCCCCAATTATGAATACCCCGCACGTACCAGCCCCAGAACTGAGCGTGGTTCAAGTATTGCAGGCTGGTCCAGGCCTCATTCGTCGATGGAACGTACACAAAGGCCAGAATTGCGCCCGAGACTATCTGGATAATGAAGCACAACAGCGTGGCGCTTCCGAATACATAGAACCAGCTACCTGCGCTCGCAGGAACTTCATGACCCGCCGTTGAAGCGTAAAGTGCGGTTAGGTGTAGCCGATCATCCAGCCAGACCGCGCACCGTCTTAGCCAATCCATTTAGAATTTCTCCACCCTACACAGGATTCGAAAGCGTTGGCATTTCGCCGCCCTTCACCCAGAGTTCGCCCTTGTCCACCTTATAGTCGTACTGGAACAAGCCGCGCGGCGGTGGTCCCGCTGCATGAGATCCGTCCTCATAGTAAGCTCCGCCATGGCAGGGACACAGAAACAAACCGGACTCCTGAAACCATCTCACCGGGCAACCCAGGTGAGTGCAGTTAATCGCAAATACCTGGAATTGATCGCCGTGCAAACGCCGCACCCAGCACGGGATGTTCGCCGTTTCCCCGTCCCACGGCCTGGTGAAAGGGTTCCGGTAAGTCGCTATCCGTGTCGAATTCTCCGGATATCCATCAAGGCTTCCCAGCGAAATCCAATCGCGCGGATCTCTCCTCTCGACAACGCTGGAAAACGCAAAGCCGATCAGTGGAATTGCGAGCAGCACTCCTGCGGCGACATTCAAAGCAACACCCGCGGTGAACAGCCAGTCCCGCCGCGTCGGATCTGTAACGTTCTTCTTGCCCTGGGTGTCTTCTTCTCGATCAACGCTTTGCATCCGGTCCTCCACGCTGGCTCTGGCCGCTGTTGAATTTGTGTCCTTCCTGTCTTTGGGTCGGACTGCCTGGCCCGTTTCCACTGCCTTCATTTCCCGCCGTCGGCTCGCCGGCCGTTCCAGGGCCGCTTTCATTCGTGTGCGCATTCTCGGGTATGGTGTTCGGCGGGCGAAGCGAAGCCAGGTAACTTACGAGATCAGTTACATCCTGATTACTGAGCGGACGTCCGGCATTCAGTATCTTGTAGTTCGGCATTCCCATGTCATCACGGCCGACGATGATCGATGTCCTCAGCATTTGATCCGTTACCAGTGATAGATACATTGGATCCGTAACGGGTCCTATTGCGCCGCGCGGCCCGTGGCACAAATTGCAGCTCTTAGTAAATAGCTGCTTCCCATGATTCGGATCGCCTTTGTCATCGCCAACGCTATAGGACGGCAGGGGTGCCTTTCCAGGCTCGAACCCCGTGCTCCACCGTGCCTTCATGCCGTCTGCGAGCGCATCGATCTGCTTCTCACTCAGCGGACCGCCTTGCGCTTTCGACCAGGCCGGCATTTGAGTGCCCGGCCGTCCGTACTCGAGCACCTTGTGCAGTTCGTCGCGCGGAATCAGTTTCATGTACAAGGCATTGTTCAGCGGCCTGCCTGGACCATTCTTTCCGTCTTGGCCATGACAACCTGCGCAATTGTTGTCGAAAAGAACGGCGAAGTCCGTCGGTTCGGTGTCCACTCCTTCTTCCGCCTTCGGTTTGCCGGGCGGCTCGCAAGCGGACGCTGCTAGAAGGAACAAGCACAAACCGCACGCCGCCAACTCGCCGCTCCGCCAATTATCGGACTGCGCTCGACCCCTCATTCTTTTTCTTCCCCACGCCCCGGTCGCAATCCGGGCGTTTCTACGAATGCTCGCTCCGCAAGAGACCACGATTGCATCGTGCTGATACTTGTACTTCGCGCGATAACATAACCACCCACCAGACCGAACCCAAGCTGGGCAGCCACAAACCAAGGCCAACTGATTCGCTCATTGAGTACCGGATTCACGAGATTAAGTACGGTCGCAACCAATCCGCTCCAAAATAGAGGCATCAGTATCCCGGCCCAAAACGGAGCGTATTTTGGGAACATCGGCAGAATCACCGCATAGACAATTCCCACCAGGATGGAAATCCCGATATGTCCTGCGCACGCGGCGATGAACGCGAGGCCGTTGAAAGCCTTTAATTGCTCTACGCTCAGATCGCCTATCGAAGGAATGACAACACCGGCCAGTAGGTTGATGGGATACCAGATACTATGCTCAACAACTAACCCGTACAGGCAAGCAAGCGCCGCCATGGCCGCGCCGCCCGCAAGTCCACCGATCACACCTGCAGAATACGGATGTACCTTTTCCGGGATACGGACCCGGTGTTGCGCTTCGCCGGCCCTCATGCGGACTACTGAACGCGTCTCGACTTCGATCGGCGCCGGCCGATGCGCGGGCTCGATCTCCACCAACTCGTGCTCTTCGTGAGGCATCACATTGTGCCACCAACCCCAACCACCGCGCACGAAAATGCAGAAGCCTACCGCGGAAACGCTCCAGTGCGTCACTAGGCCCGCGGCAATCAAAGTGACTCCGAAAGCAAACACAATCGGCCAGTAAGTCGGTGCAGGCAGTTCGATGTGAGTTTCTCTCGTTCTTTCCCCTGCTTCTCCGTGGTGCTTCTCGTAAGCCATCGGTTCGTCCTCTTACCTGCCAATGATGTAAACGACCGTGAACACCACCACCCAAACGCCGTCGACGAAGTGCCAGTACCAGGAAAGAATCTGTATTCGCCGGCTCTCATTCTGGATCGGATACCCAAGCAGCGTCAGGGTCATCACCAAGCCGAGAAACAACAGGCCGACAACTACGTGGCTCGCGTGCAACCCGACTAGCGAATAGAAGGTGGTTCCAAACAAGTTAGTGCTGATCGTCAGATTGTCTTTGGTGATCAGCTTGTACCACTCAACGCCCGTTGAGATCAGAAATTCAAGGCCGAGCGCAATAGTTATTGCGAGCCACAGCTTAAATCGCGCAACGTTTCGGTGTAGGATTGCGTGCTCGGCGAAGTATACGGTTAAGCTGCTCGAAAGTAGACAAATTGTGGCCAGAATCGGTATGTCGAGCACGTCCTTCGGATAAGGGCCCGTGACGCTGCTGCCAATGTAAACCAGATAAGCGACAACAAAGATGGTGAATAATGCTGTCTCCGTGATGATCAGAAATATAACGCCAACTTTGCCGCGGTCAGGGAGCTTCCACTCCCGTTCCATGGAAAGCGGATCGATCGGTTCTATCGCTTGCGCCGCCATAGCTTTACTCGAATTTCCAATCCGGATCTTGTGGATGCTTCAAATCCCATAGCGGCCGGCTGCTGCGGACAACCGGCAAGC
>JAFAUR010000176.1 GCA_019243205.1 Acidobacteriaceae bacterium
CGTGCCCGTTTACGCTGGTACGGGATTGGGGCCGAAAGTTCCTACCGGCGGCGACGCGATGGCCGCGCGCATTGCGAAACAAGTGGCTGGCCGCGGCGCTGTTTATCACCTTTTTGTGGGCGTATGAAGCGTTCAGCCTGTGGGACAGCCCGGCCGCAACGGCGTGGATTATCTTGGGTTACTTCGCGGCGGCTTTAGTGGTTGATGGATTATTTCGGGGCGCCAGCTTCTGTAAGTACGTTTGTCCGATCGGCCAATTTCATTTTGTGGCGTCGCTGATCTCACCGAAGGAAGTGGGGGTCCGCAAGCAGGCAACATGCGAGTCATGCAAGACGCACGATTGCATTCGCGGGAACGAGGATGCGCGAGGCTGCGAACTTTATTTGTTCCAGCCGAAGAAGGCTGGAAATCTGGATTGCACTTTTTGCCTGGATTGCGTCAAGGCGTGCCCGCATGACAATGTCACGTTGGTGAGTATCGCCCCGGCGAGCACTATCTCAATCGATCCGTATCGATCATCCGTGGGCAGGATGTCGAAGCGGACGGATCTGACCGTGATGGCTCTGCTGGTAGTGTTTGGCGCGTTCGTGAGCGCGGCAGGCATGGTGAGTCCGGTGATGACCTGGGAGCACGGATGGCATGCGCGACTGGGCGCGAACGCCATGCCGCTGGTGGTCGGCATCTTTACCTTGCTCGGACTGATATTCGTCCCGGCTCTGGCAATTAGCGCGTGCGCGGCTGCGAATCGGTTGTTCGGTCAGGGCTGGAATGTGGCGCGAAGATTCGTGCTTGCGCTGGTACCGATTGGCATTGGTATGTGGGCGGCACACATGGCCTACCACTTTGGAACCGGGTGGGACGCAGCGTGGCCCACGATAGAGCGGGCGATTGGCGTCGGAACCACCGCCGCGCCACCGACGGTGCTGTCCTGGCTTTCGGGCGCCCAATTGATCTTGCTCGATGGCGGTCTTCTGCTCACCCTCTACGTCGCGTGGCGGATCGCGAAGCAGTCTTCGTCGCGCCTGCGCTCGACTGTGGCGATTGCCATGCCCTGGATTATACTTTCGTTTTTACTGTATGGCGCGGGTGTCTGGATTCTACTGCAGCCGATGCAGATGCGCGGGATGGTGCATTGAGGCTGGCAGCGCTGTTCCTCTCGCTTGGCGTAGTGAGCGCGTTTGCGGATGGCGGTGCCGTGCTGCTTACGAAGCAGGCCGGACCGTATCTGGTGACCCTGTTCGGGTCTCCTTCGCCACTGCGGGCGGGACGAGCGGATTTAAGCGTTCTGGTTCAGAACGCGACGGACAAAACAAACGTGCTTGACGCGAAAGTCGCTGTTCACCTGACCAGAAGACAGACAGATACGAACAGCATTGTTGCGGTTACGCTTCCGGCGACGCACGAGGCGGCTACGAACAAAATGCTTTACGCGGCATCATTGAATGTACCTTCAGCGGGCGACTGGCAGGTGCGTGCCGATATCAAAGCACGCGCGGGCGAAGCATCAGTAGGCGCCGCGATTCGGGTACTGCCGCCGGAACCGCCGATCGTCACATACTGGCCGTATTTTCTGGTAATACCGGTAGTTGTATTTCTCTTTGCGTTGAACCAACGGTTGAAGCGGGCACGGAGCGCTGTTCGCCGCCGAGGACCTGCATAGCTGCGTTGCGGCCATTGATAGCAATAACGCTCCCGCCGGGGTGAGTGCAGGCACCGCAGAGATACACTCCCGGCATGGGCGTGCGGCTGCGCAGCCGATTGCTCCACATATATGCAGGCAGGCATTCGCCCTGAAAAATATGGCCGCCGGTGAGGCCAACGTTTTTCTCGATGTCAGGTGGGCCGAGCGCTTCCGCTTTAATTACCGCATCGGGGATGTTGGTGCAGAAACGGGCGAGCGCGTCGAGGGCGAGCGTCTTCGCCGATTCGCGATGCTCGTTCCAGGTTCCTTCGGCAAAGTGGTACGGAACGTATTGTGAGAACACGGACATCGTGTGCGTGCCTGAAGGCGCGACCGTCGGATCGTGAACGCTTTGGAAGTAGATTTCCGTCCAGAGACGTTCAGGCAGACGACACGCGCGAGCTGCGGCATAGCCGTTCTTCCACTCGGCTTTCGCAAGAGGCGTGTTGATTTGGCCGAAATGATGGGGCTCGCACGTCCCCGGACGTGTGTGGAAATTGGGCAGCTCACGAAGCCAGACGTTGAGCTTTAGCGTGCAGCCTTCGATGGGGACGGACTCGACTTGCTCGCGCCACGTTTTGTCGACAGCATTGCCGAGCAGTCGCAACGTGGAGCGTGGATCGGCATTAGACACGACGATGGGTGCGGCGATGCGCTCTCCGCTTTCAAGCAGGACACCTTCGCCGGGCAAAATTTGCGAGACGCTGACGCCGCATGCAAGCTCTGCGCCCGCCTGCTGGGCCGCATCGGCGATGAGAAACGATACCATGCCCATTCCGCCCGCGACATAGCCCCAGGATCCCGGCAGTCCGCCGAGACGACCGGACGAGTGGTGGAAACGAATGGACGCGGTACCTGGATCGAAGGGACTCGCATTCGTGCCGATGACGCCCTGGCCGAGATAAGCGATCTGGAGGCGTTCGTCGGATAGGTAATGTTCGACGAACTCGGCCATCGACCAGTTGAAAAGCACTTTGTGCGCTTCGGAGTCGTTGCCAAGCCGATGCTCGAGTTGTTCCACCGACGGCGGTTCGCCGATCCAGAGGTCGTGCTCATTCGGCGGGCGGAGGGCATCCCGTAACCGGCGGATCACATCGGACATGGCGCGCCAGCCTTCTATGTCTTGTGGGGCGAAGCGCCGGAGTTCGGCTCCGCATTGCTCGTCGTCATCGTAGAGCTGAATGCTGGAGCTGTCTTCGAACGGAACGAACAGACCGTTCGAGGCAGGAGTCCAGGAGAAACCGCGAGAGGGGAGATCGAGTTCTTCGATAACAAGCGGATGAAGCAGGCCGGCAAGATAGGCGCAGGGAGACAAACGAACGCCGGGCCACGGTTCTTCGATGGTACAAGCGCCGCCGATGCGGTCGCGCGATTCGAGGACGAGCACGCGTTTGCCGGCCCGCGCCAGATATGCCGCGCAAGTGAGGCCGTTGTGACCCGCACCGACAATCAGCACGTCCCAAGAACGCGCGGCGAGTTCCCGTATGGGAGCGGGGAGTCCGACCTGGCCCAGAGTGGAGAGCGCTGAACGTGCCATGAATCGGAAGAGAGAGCGAGGTGCGAGCACGTGCCCGCACCTCTGTGGTCAAACGCTAGGCCGTACGCTGGACTTCAGCTTTGGTATCGGTTGACAAAGCTGCCTGCGCGGCGGCAAGTCGGGCGATCGGCACGCGATAGGGCGAGCAAGAGACGTAGTTCATGCCAACTCGATAGCAGAATTCGACTGAACTCGGCTCGCCTCCGTGTTCACCGCAGATGCCGACTTCGAGATCCGGGCGAGTTTTGCGGCCGAGCTTAACGGCATGCTCGACCACCTTACCGACACCGTCCTGGTCAAGAACGGCAAACGGATCGGCCTTGAAAATTTTCAGGTCTTCGTACTGGCGCGAGAACTTGGTGTAGTCGTCGCGAGAGCGCCCCATAGTGGTTTGGGTCAGGTCGTTCGTGCCGAAGCTGAAGAACTCCGCTTCGCGCGCGATTTCGTCGGCGGTCATCGCGGCTCGGGGGATCTCGATCATCGTGCCGACGTAATATTTGAAGTTTTTCAAGCCGGCGTTCCCGAGAACTTCGTCGGCCACTTTGACGACCAACGCTTTCTGGTTTTCGAGCTCCTTGACGCTGCCCACCAGCGGGATCATGACTTCGGGTATGACCTTGATGCCCTTCTTGGCGACCTGAACAGCGGCTTCGAAGATGGCGCGAGCCTGCATCTCGGTGACTTCTGGATACGTGATACCGAGCCGGCAGCCGCGATGGCCGAGCATCGGGTTGAATTCGTGCAATTCTTCGACGCGGCTCAGCAGTTCGGGCAGATACTTCTTCAGCTCGCCGATTTTCACGCCGTACGTCGTCGCCATTTCCTTCTTGTCACGCGATGAGGCGTACGGAAGGCGGGCGATATCGACCATCAGATTTTCACGCTTTGGTAGAAATTCATGTAACGGCGGATCAAGCGTGCGGATGACAACCGGGAAGCCGTCCATGGATTCGAACAGGCCGGCGAAGTCCTTGCGCTGCATCGGCAGAAGTTTTGCCAGCGCTTTCTTGCGGGTTTCTACGTCGCGCGCCAGAATCATGGCCTGCATAAACGGAATGCGATCTTCGGCGAAGAACATGTGTTCGGTGCGGCACAGGCCGATGCCTTCGGCGCCGAACAGGCGCGCTTGTTTCGCGTCGCGCGGGATGTCGGCATTTGCGCGAACGCCAAAGTTCCCGCGGAAGCTGTCCGCCCATTCCATAAAGGTCGCGAAATAGTGCGATTTGGGATCAGGCTCGTTGGTTTTGCACTGACCCAGATAGACCTCGCCGAGAGTGCCGTCCAGTGAAATCCATTCGCCTTCTTTGAGCGTGAGTCTCTTGCCTTCGGAGAGGATGGTGGCGAGACGCTTGTTTTCGTCGACAGATACCGAAGCCGCGCCAACCACGCAGGGACGGCCCATTCCGCGCGCCACGACAGCGGCGTGACTGGTCAGCCCGCCCACAGCTGTGAGAATGCCCTTTGAAACGTCCATGCCGTGAATGTCATCGGGCGTGGTCTCCTTGCGAACCAGAATGACGGGACCTTTCTTCGCGAGTTCGACGGCATCTTCGGAGGAGAAGGCGGCGCGTCCGACCGCCGCGCCGGGAGAGGCGGGGAGACCGGTTGCGATCTTCTGCAGACCCTTGCGCATGGCCGGGTCGAGGACGGGGTGGAGAAGCTGGTCGAGCTGATTCGGCGCGACGCGCTGAACCGCTTCCGGCTTTGAGATCAGACCTTCTTCCACCATGTCGACGGCGACGCGGACGGCGGCGGGGCCGGTGCGTTTGCCGTTGCGGGTCTGCAGCATGTAGAGCTTGCCCTGCTCGATGGTGAATTCGAAATCCTGCACGTCGCGATAGTGATTTTCGAGATTTGAGGTGATCTCCCGAAGCTGGTTGTACGCTTCCGGCATGACGTTCTTCAGCTCCTCAATGGGTTGAGGAGTGCGGATACCGGCGACGACGTCTTCGCCCTGGGCATTTACGAGGAACTCGCCGTAGAAAGTGTGCTCGCCCGTTGAAGGATTGCGCGTGAAGCCCACGCCGGTGCCGGAGTTGTCGCCCATGTTGCCGAACACCATGGCCTGCACGTTGGCGGCGGTGCCGATGGAGTCGGGAATTTTCTCCATGCGGCGGTAGTAGATCGCTTTGGGCGTGTTCCAGGAGTTGAATACCGCATCGCGAGCGAGGGTCAGCTGCTCGTAGGCGTCTTGCGGAAATTCCTTGCGCGTTTCTTTTTTGACGAGATTCTTGTAGTCCTCGATGATCGCCTTCAGATCTTCGGCCTTGAGATCGGTATCGAGTTTGGCCCGGACCTTTGCTTTGCGCGCGTCGAAGATGTGGTCGAACTTCTCCATGTCGATGTGGAGAGCGACTTCGCCAAACATCTGGATGAAACGCCGATAGCAGTCGTAAGCGAAACGAGGATTGCCGGTGTTCTTCGCGAGCCCTTCCGTGGTCTTATCGTTCAGGCCCAGATTCAGGATGGTGTTCATCATTCCGGGCATTGAGAATTTCGCGCCCGAACGAACGCTCAGCAGCAAGGGATCATCTACGCCGCCGAGCTTCTTGCCCATTTGCGCTTCGAGTTTGTCAAGAGCCTCACGGATCTGCTCGTCGACTTCTTTCGGAACCTTGTGGTTATTCTCGAAAAAGAGATTGCAGACTTCGGTGGAGATAGTGAATCCGCCGGGAACAGGCACGCCTGCCTTGCTCATTTCGGCGAGGCCTGCGCCCTTTCCGCCGAGGATCTCGCGCATCTTGCCGTCGCCGTCCGCGGTGCCTCCGCCAAACGAGTAAACGTATTTCTTCATTCCGGTTTTGTGTCTCCTGCTTTGTTGGACATGTTTCAGGTCTTCAGGGGGAAAAGCGCTCACGCAATTGTGCCTTGCGTGACGATTTCAGAAAAATCAGCGATCGTGGAGAACTCGGTCAGCAAGCTGTGAAGCAAGGCCAGGCGGTTCTTCCGGATTTCGAGATCTGGATCGTTCACTAGGATTTTATCGAAAAAGAGATCGACCATCGGCCGGAGAGAGGCGATGGCGACGAGTTTCTCGCGGTAGGAAGCGGAGTGGTTTGCTTCCTGGCGGACGCGAAGGAAGTCGTTGTAGAGGTCGAGTTCAGGGCCGGCGGTCAGACGTGCGGGGTCGGGAGGAGCGGATCCCACAAGTGACGTATTCAGCAGATCGCTTCCAAAATCGAACCTTGAGGACTCCGCTTGACGGAGAATGTTCTTGATGCGCTTGAAACTGGCTGCGAGCGGTTCGAAGTCTTCGGTCGGGCGTATGTAATGGATCGCGTCCACCCGATCGGCCACATTCGCCAGCGTGCTGACAGGCGCGGCGAGAACCGCCTTGACTTCGTCGTAGGCGAAATTCAGGATTTCGCGGAGGTAAAAGTCGATACGCTCGAGCAGGAAAGGTTCAAGTTCGGCGATGCCCTCGACGAATTTCATGATTGCGAAGGGCAGACGCGCTTCGAAGAGAATTTTCACGATGCCTTGGGCGGCCCGCCGCAACGCAAAAGGATCCTTCGAGCCGGTTGGTAGGAGCCCGATGCGGAAGCATTCACGAAGCGTGTCGAGTTTGTCGGCGATGGAGACGATCTGGCCTTCGAGCGTACGCGGGATGGAGTCTTCCATGCTGACCGGCTTGTACTGGTCGTAGATGGCCGTGGCAACGGCTTCGGTCTCGCCTTGCGCTTTGGCGTAAAGCCCGCCGACAACGCCCTGGAGCTCGGTGAACTCCTTGACCATGTCGGTGGTGAGATCGGTTTTGAGTAACAGGGCGGCGCGGTCGACAACTGGAAGATTCGCGCCTAATTCGGCCGCGATCTCGCTTGAAAGCTTGCGAACGCGCTCGGTTTTATCGGCGTAGGTGCCGAGTTTGGCTTGGAATGTGACGTTCGCCAACTCCGGAACGCGGTTTGCGAGTTTTTTCTTCTGATCAACCTGCCAAAAGAAGCGCGCGTCATTGAAGCGGGCGCGAACAACACGCTCGTTGCCCTGGCGGATGAGGCCGTCCGGATCGCCGTTTGTATTCGTAATGGCGAGGAACTCGGGGGCGAGACAGCCGTCCGGCTTGTGAACCGAGAAGTAGCGCTGGTGGTGGCGCATGACGGTCGACAGAATTTCTTGGGGCAACTCAAGATAGGCGGAATCGAACGAGCCGCGAACCGGGGTAGGGAACTCGGTCATGTATACGAGCGTGCGGATAAGGTCGTAATCCGGTTCGACTCCGTTGACGAAGCCTGATTCGATGCGCGTTTTCCGCTCCGATTCGTCGACAATGACGAAGTTTTCACGCAGAACCTGTTTATAGGTGTCCGTGCTTACCTGGAGCGGGTTCGGGGACCCGAGGATACGATGGCCGCGAGTTTCGTTACCGCTTTTCACGCCGGCTATTTCGAAGGGCACGACGCCGCTATCAAGCAGCGCGACAATCCAGCGAATGGGGCGGATAAAACGCAGGCCGCCTTTGCCGGTCCAATACATCGCTTTGGGGAAACGGATGCCGGCAATCAGTTCCGGGAGCTTCGTCCCGAGGGCCTCGGCCGCGGTTTGTCCCTTGACGTGTTGCCTGGAGACGTAGCGGTCCCCTTTGGCGTCAGTGATTTTTTCGAGTTCATCGACCGAAACCGCGTTCTTACGCGCAAAGCCTTCGGCGGCCTTGGAGCCGGCCGAGAGATAGGGGCCCTGCACCAGCGTTTGCGCATCCGGCGCCTGCGGCAGAATGTTTTCGGCAACTAATACAAGACGGCGCGGTGTTCCGTACGTTTGGAGCGCATCGCCGCCGAAAGCGCCGAATTCGGATTGGAAACGATCACGGAGATCAGTAAGCGCAGTCTGGATCATCCAGTCGGGGATCTCTTCGGCACCGATTTCCAGAAGAAAATCAGCCATCAGGCGGCTTCCTCTTTAGGCGGATTTTGCTGCCGCACCCATGCTTCGGCCACGCTCACAGCCAGCTTGCGGACGCGCGCGATAATTCCTACGCGCTCGGTGACACTGATGGCGCCCCGCGCGTCCAGGATGTTGAACAGGTGTGAACATTTCAGGGCCTGTTCATAAGCAGGGAGAACCGGACTGAATTTGTTGTCAACCGTTTTGAGCGCGGCTAGCAATTGCTGGCATTCACGTTCATGCAGATCGAACTCTTGCCAGAGGAGCGCGATGTCGGCCATCTCAAAGTTATAAGTCGAGAATTGCTGCTCGTCGGCTAAGCGGACATCGGCATAAGTAAACCCGGGCGCCCACTGAATGTCGTAGATGCTGTCCACATTTTGTAGAAACGCGACGATGCGCTCGAGTCCATAGGTAATCTCGGCGGGAACGAGATCGAGATCGATCCCGCCGCATTGCTGGAAGTACGTGAACTGCGTGATCTCCAGCCCGTCGAGCATCACCTGCCAGCCGATTCCCCAAGCGCCGAGGGTGGGCGCTTCCCAGTTATCTTCTTCGAACTTGATGTCATGTTTGCGAAGGTCGATGCCGATCGCTTCCAGGCTGCCGAGGTACTGATCGAGAACATCATCGGGCGTGGGTTTGAGAATGACCTGCAGCTGCTGGTGCTTGTAGAGGCGGTTGGGATTTTCGCCGTAACGGCCATCCGCAGGACGCCGGCTGGGCTGCACGTAAGCCACTTTGTACGGCTTGGGCCCGAGTACGCGAAGGAATGTTTCGGGCGACATGGTTCCGGCCCCGACTTCCAGGTCATAGGGCTCCTGGATGATGGTGCCGCGGTCGGCCCAGTAGCGCTTCAACTTAAAGATCGTGTCCTGAAAGTAATCCATCGTGTGTTGGCATTCAGAGGCCTTCGAGCAAGGCAGGCGTGTGGAAGCGTCGCTCAACGTGGTCCTCCATCTGGCGAATGAGGAAGCGTCGCAGGTCGATGGCAGTGTCCTTATTCCAGGTGCGCACGGGTAGCTGTGAGATGGGGGCGCGCAACATATGGGAAGCGAGTTGCCGGGATTCCTGGGAAAGTGCGCGATCGGGGCAGGTTGAGAGATCGGGCAGAAAGCCTTGCAGCCGAGTGGCCCAGAGCGAGAAGTACGCGACCGCGGTCCAGACGGCGCCGGGCGCGCGCGTGTGCATATGAGCGAGCACGGCGTTTATCAATCGAAAGAACCGTTCGTTCGGTTCGTTAGGCGGGAGCAAATGATCGCTGACTTCGGCGACGTAATCGAGCGCAACGCTTGCATCAAAGTCGGTAAGGAGACCGAACTGCGATTGGAGAAGGTCACAACCATTCAGGTTGACGAGTTCGCGGGTTTCTTTCTGGCCGTACGAGAGGTTGATCAACGATAAACGTTCCAGTCCTGAACCGAAGGTGTTTTTCGGCTTCCGGGCGCGCCGGGCAACGCCGCGTAGTTTGCCTTGATCTCTGGTGAAGAAACTGACAATCAAATCCGATTCGCGGAACGGATAGGTCCGAAGAACGAAACTTTCACTCACCCGAGCCGGCATAACTCACACCTGTGCGTATCGCGGCCGGTGCCAAGATTTGCAGCCGGTAGAACCCATAGGGTAGCAAAGTGCAAAAATTCGTTGTGAAAAAATGAACGATTGCGCCTCGTACTTGTCGCAGTTCTGACCGGCGTGCTTGCCCCCGCCTGCTTCTCGCAGACTACGGAGAGCCATTCGCCGCAGATTCTGCTAACGGCGCAGCGTCTGCGTCGACTCAAGCGGGACCGTCAACGGCAGACGGAGCGCTGGGTCAATTTCGAAAACCGGGTGTCGTCGACGCCGGACTCTCCGGAACGTGGTTTCGAACTGGCGCTTTATCATGCGATCACAAACGATGAGTCCCGAGGCCGTGAAGCGATCGCCTGGGCCAAGGACCATAGCTGTGATCGACGGCAAGCGGCTCTTGTACTCGACTGGACTTCGGACCTGATTTCCGACGAGGACCGTCGAGTGCTGGCCGGACAGGAGTGCGCTCCTGTAAAAGAAAAGAGTGCGCGATCCTTTCGCGATGCGCTGTTCATGCGAATCGCATCCGACCAGAGCACCAAAGATTTGATATCAGAGTCGCAAAACTCCATGGCTTCCTGGCTCGGCCCCGACGCCCTCATCGATGCTGCAGAATTCTACGCAATGTGCGAATTCTTAGGCGTCGTGAAATCGACCGAGCGGATCGATTTGCGGGAAGAAGCGCACACGTTATTTAGCGCACTGCCGCAGGAATTCCTTTTACGGCTGAAACCTCAGCAACAGGAACATCCTGAGTGGAGGATCCATGCGGCAGCTCTGGCCTTGGTAGATCTCGACCCAAATCTGGAAGGATCCCAGTATCTGCAGGCCTGGGCGCTGGAAGACCAGCAGATGGTGCGCGAGGGTCCCGGAGTAGCGTATGAGTTGCTGTGGGCAGATCCATATCTGCCTGGAGTCAGTTATCAGAATATGGACCCGTGGGTGTACCAACCAGGGCGAGCGCTGCTGGCAAGAGCTGACTGGAGCCCAGGCAGCTGTTGGATCGATCTATCGATGGACGGGGTAAAACAGGACAACTGCCCGCCGGACTGGCAGAAGAAAGCGGTGTGGTTTGGACACTTAAACCTGATACCGATGAACGCGCCGTGCATAACTGTCTCGGCGCGGAAGCCCAATACGGCTGTGATTTTGTGGAAGCTGCGGCCGCACCAGGCCTTGCTTTATGAGAACGTCAGCGAGCCCAATCTAGCTCCCTCCGAAGCCGACGAGCTGGGTCTCTGGCGCGTGCCGAGTAACGTCGAAGGCAAGGTGTGCCTGAAGCGTGAAGGTCCTGCCAAACAAGCCCGGCGCTAGACGGGGCGGCCTTGGAGTGCCTGATAAAATTGGACTTTCATGATTGCAGCGACACAATTGCGGCCCGGCATGGTGGTGAAATTCAACAACGAGTTGCACTCGGTGTTCAGCATGGTGCATCGGACTCCGGGCAATCTGCGCGGGTTTGTGCAAGCGAAGATGCGGAACCTGCGCTCGGGTTCGATGATCGAACACCGGTTCTCCTCCGAAGATAAGGTCGAGAGAATTGCTCTTGATGAGCATGAAATGGAATACCTGTATGACGACGGCGAGTACTACTATTTCATGAACACCGAGAACTATGAGCAGATGCACCTGACGAAAGACATGCTCGGCGATGGAGTGCTCTATCTGACGCCCCAGTTACGTGTGAATGTTGAGTTCTACGAGGGCAAGCCGATCAGCGTGGAACTGCCGCCGAGTGTCGAGATGACGGTGATGGAAACCGAACCGGGTTTGAAAGGTGCGACCGTTTCGAACGTAACTAAGCCCGCCAAGATGGAAACCGGGCTCGTCGTGCAGGTGCCGCCATTCATCAATCAGGGCGAGCGGATTCGGATCAGCACGTCCGAAGGAACCTACCAGGAACGCGCTTAAGTAAACCGTTTGGTCCGGTAGACTGAACGAATCGCCTGCATCGAAATAGGTCGAATGCGGGTGCGCAGTGAACTGCCCGTTCCGCCCTCAATCAACGCTTTAGTTGAGACCGCAGTGCTTGCGAGTAGTTTGTGTCGCAATGGCGGATATTGCGGCACAATGAATCATGTTTCCCCATTGCGAGGGCGCGGATTCCCGTCATAGCTTTTTCGGACTCAAGCGAATTCTGTTCGCGATTGCCTTGGCTTTATCCGCGAACACGTTCACCCGCGCGGCCGATCTCACAATTCACCTGCAGGGTGACGCACCGGTGTCTCGCAAGAACGTCACTTATCAGTGCGACGCGGCGGCGCAACATGTTGGTCTTCCAACGCGACCCTTCACGGTCGAGTACATCAACGGCGGAGGGAACAGCCTGGTAACGGTTCCCGTTTCGGGCGAGACTCTGGTGTTTGCGAACGTGATATCAGGTTCTGGAGCACGGTATGTTTCCAAGCAATACACGTGGTGGGAAGCGAAGGGCTCCGTGACGTTCTATTCAGACGCGCTTTCCGGAAAGCTCCAATCGGAGTGCAAGGTGCTCGAATCCAAATGAGGGGAATGAATCCTTACAGCCGGCAAATCAACAGTTCGCGTTCGTAAATCATCTCCGGCGGGAGGTGATCATGAAGGTCGATGAAAAGTTCTTCGTGGCCGATCACTTCCGATCGCCAGGCAGCGTGGTCGAATGCCTGCAAAGTGACAAAATCCTCGCGCGAGAAATCGAGTCCGTTCCAATCGATATCCTCGTAGCGAGGCATCCAGCCGATGGGTGTCTCTTTCGCCGCGCTGCGGCTGCGCGCGCGTTCGGCGATCCATTTCAGCACCCGCATGTTCTGGCCGAAACCGGGCCAGATAAAATTTCCGGCCTCATCCTTGCGGAACCAGTTTACGTGAAAAATGCGAGGCGTCACGCTCAGCGAGCGCTGCATGGTTAACCAATGGCGAAAGTAGTCGCCCATGTGATAGCCGCAGAAAGGCAGCATGGCCATGGGATCACGCCGCACCCGACCGAGTGCGCCGGTGGCGGCGGCCGTAGTTTCCGAGCCCATCGTGGCACCAACGTAAACACCCGCGCTCCAGTTAAATGCCTGGTACACCAGCGGGATGGTAGCTGCGCGACGGCCGCCAAAGATGAAAGCGCTTATCGGGAAGCCATTCGGATTTTCCCAATCGGGATCGATGGATGGACACTGGGATGCGGGCGCAGTGAAGCGTGAGTTCGGATGGGCGGCCTTCTTGCCGGTTTTCCGCCCGATCTCGGGAGTCCACACATTGCCCTGCCAATCGAGGCATTCCGCCGGGGGCTCGGCCGTCAGACCTTCCCACCAGACACCGCGATCCGGGGTCATGGCGACGTTCGTAAAGATCGTGTTCCGCGACAAAGTGGCGATCGCGTTCGGATTTGTTTTGGGTGAAGTGCCAGGCGCCACGCCGAAAAAGCCGGCTTCAGGATTGATTGCGCGCAACTCACCGCTTGCGTCGGGCTTAATCCAGGCGATGTCGTCGCCAACCGTCCAGATTTTCCAACCTTCGAAGCCCGGAGGCGGGATCATCATGGCGAAGTTCGTTTTGCCGCAGGCGCTGGGGAAAGCGGCGGCAACGTAAGTCTTTTCGCCTGCCGGGTTCTCCACTCCAACGATAAGCATGTGCTCCGCCATCCAGCCTTCGTCACGGGCGATATTGGAGGCGATGCGGAGCGCAAAACACTTCTTCCCGAGCAGCGCGTTCCCACCATAACCCGATCCGTAGGACCAGATCTCACGGGTTTCGGGGAAATGCACGATATATTTTTCGCTGTTGCAGGGCCAGGGAACGTCGCGCTGGCCGGGAGCGAGAGGCGCACCCACGCTGTGCATGCACGGGACCACGCGTTTCACATCCTTGTCGATCTCGCGAAGGACAGGAAGGCCGATGCGCGCCATGATGCGCATGTTGACGACGACGTATGGCGAATCTGTGAGCTCAACGCCAATCTGCGACATCGGCGAGTCGATTGGACCCATGCTAAAAGCGAGCACGTACATGGTGCGCCCGCGCATGCATCCTTTGAACAGCGACTTCAGGGTGCGGCGCATCTCAAACGGATTTACCCAGTTATTCGTGGGTCCTGCGCTCTCTTTCGAAAGGGAACAGATGAATGTCCGATCTTCTACGCGGGCGACGTCACTCGGGTCGGAGCGAGCGTAATAGCAGCCTGGCCAGAGGTCCTGATTCAACTTGATGAACGTGCCGCTTTCGACCATTTCGGCGCACAGGGCCTCGTTCTCTTCCTGGGAGCCGTCAACCCAGTGAATCGCTGCCGGGCGGGTCAGATCGGCCATCTTTTCAACCCAACGGATCAGGTGCTTGTTGGTGCTGAGAGGAATCGCCGAAACGGTGGACTTAGTTGCGCTCACTCCACTACTGTACAGTTTCGTCGTTGCTAGCTGACAAGGTCTTCGGGAGATTGTTCGGCGAGTAAACCGAGATGGCGAAGCACGCGCCGAATTTTCTTTGGTGAAACCGCGAGCTTGTGAGCGACACGAGAGACCTTCCGCCCTTCGCGCTCCCAGACCCGCCGGATGAGCAGCTCTTCGAACTCTGCGACGACATCGCCCAAGGACTTGTCTCCGATAGAGCCTTCCGACCAGGCGCGGAGATTCGGATCCTCGACACCGGCGTGAAGAATTTTGGCGCGGAGGAGTTCGATCTCCTGCCAGAGCGCATCGTGGCGATCTCCGTCGAGGAACGATTCAGCGCGATCGCAGCAGGCCCTGGCTGCTTCTATGTTGTGAAAAAATCCGCTCACGAACGTGAGGCCCTGGCAGATGTAGGCCTGCGCCAGAAGCCGGCGACTTTCGGTGCGCTGCCCGAATGCGACAGCTTCTTTGGCGCAATCGTGAGCGAGCTGGGCGAAGCGGCTGGGATCCTCCTCGTCACTGATGTCCTCTTCATAGCGAGCGTGAGCCGTCATGGCCTGCACGATGCGCGCGCGACACATCAGTACATAGTCGGCTTTTGCGGCGCCAAGCTGAAACGCTTCGGCGGCTCGCTCCTCGGCTTCATCCAGATTCCCGAGATCGAGCTGGATCTGCGCCTGATTCACCGCGACGTTGCCTGCACCGTGGTGATTCCCCAGGCGCTTATAAATTACGTCGGCCTGCGAGAGGTCGGTTTGAGCGTTCCGCAGTAGGTCGTGCATGCGCTCCAGCTGCCCGGCTTTATCGTTTCCGTCAACCAGAGTTCGAGGCGCGCCCAGCGCACGCTGCCGTTCCCACCGGGCATCGATGTTCCGGCGCAATTGCAGGGCGAGGAAGCGTTTCGATTGCGCAATATTGGTTAGAGACCGAGCGAGATAGCCGCCCAACGACTGACGGCGCTCAAAGAGACTGATGGAGCGTTCGAAGTATTTGAGGGCATGGTCGTAGCGGCCTTCACGCAGGGCAATTCGTCCGTAAGTGGACTGAATATTACCCAGAGTAATGAAGTCATCGGTATCACTGAGTACCGCTTCCGCTTCCGTGAGAATCTTCAATGATTCCGCAGTTTCGCCTTTCTGGAACAGTAGCCAGCTTTCGAGGGTTCGAATGACGGCCGCGATGTACGGGAGGTTGGCGCGTGAGGCAAGGTCGATGCCGCGCCGGGTAATTTCCTCGGCCTGATCGTACTCGCCTGCCTTGCGCAGGCAACGGGCTTTCCAGAGAATCGCGACGGCGGTGATCCGGGGCTCTCCCAAATCTTCGCCCAAAACGAGTGCCGTTTCAAAATGGCGTAGGGAATCCGACAGATTCTCCCTGCGCATAGCAACCAATCCCTCGGCGAGCCGGAGATGGACGTAATCGCCGAGGGCGAGTGCCGCCCGGTCGCAGCGTTCGAATTCCGGAAGGAGCCGAACGAGGAGCCCGCCGTCATCGAAACCGACATCCATCCATTGCGCGAGGCATCCGAGCGCTACGCCAGACCCCTGTTCGCGGGGGCGAAGTGTTGCGAACTCAGCCACATGCGACTGAAGAAGGGCGATGCCGCTACCAATCTGGCGCTCCTGGATCAAAGTGCGGAGCCTGGCGAGGAGTTCAGGTGACGGCATGGTCTCGAGGCAAATCTGCGGAGTCGCCCGATACGGAACGGACAAGTGATCCGATGCGGACTACCTCGTTTGAAGATTATGGCAAATCGAGCGAGACTACGTTAGGGAATTCATGATCGGACGCAGCGAAGTGATCATCTTTCTGGGACCCCCCGGAGCCGGCAAAGGGACGCAGGCGGGACGAATCGCCTCGATGCTGGGAGTCCCGGCGATCTCTACCGGTGAGATGTTGCGGGAAGAGTGCCGGTCGGGTTCGGAACTGGGAGAAGCAGTATCGAAGATCATCGCTTCCGGAAAGCTGGTTAGCGATGGCGTTGTAAATCAAATCGTCTCGAAACGGCTGGAGCGTCCCGACTGCGAGACGGGCTGTATCCTTGATGGTTATCCAAGAACAGTGGAACAGGCTCGTTTTCTTGACCGACTTTTAAGAAAACGCGGCGTGGCGCCACCGACCGTGATCGACTTCGATGTCGATTGCCAAGCCATTCTGGCGAGACTTGGCGGACGCCGCCAATGCGTAAAGTGCGGCAAGATCTTCAGTTTCGGCCAGGCGGCAGGTAGCGTTCAACTGTTTTGCGACCTGGACGGTAATCCGCTCGTTACGCGCGAGGATGACAGTCAGGAAGTGGTCGGAGAGCGGTTGAGAGTGTATGCTCGCAGTACTCTGCCCTTGGTCCGTTACTATCGCCAACGGAAGTACCACAGGATCCAGGCTGTCAAAGAGCCCGAAGCAGTAACAGCGGAGATATTGTCATTGCTGTCGGCCGGTCGTCGTCCCGTGCGTCGAACGCCCGCGAACCGCAGACTTACATTTGCCGCTGGTCTCCACGCTTGAGAGCTTAACGTCGATTCGCTCCGCTTTGGATGAGGCAGTTGCAACTAAACCGGCGTCAATGCTTCGGCATGCTTGCCCCGAGTAATAGCACTGTACTCATTTGAGCGAGCCAAATTTATGGTAAGAGTGTATAAACACTCATGCTGCGATCGTTTCTTCGGCAAGTCTGTCGTCATGCTCAGGGCAGAGTTGTTATGGCGGGTGCAATCGGTGTTCTTTCCGGCATCGAATGCCTGATGTCAGCGAAGAAGACCGTTCCTCCTGCGGTTGCAAATGTCCCGATCGATGAAGTACCGAAGGCACGAACCCGCTGCTTCGAGATCCGCCGAACGAAATCGGAACTCGGATATACGTACTGGGTCCTTCGGGGTTTCGGGGCTTTCCGTTGCTTTGAACTTCACGACACTTGGCAGGAAGCAATGAACGAGGCAACGGGTCGATTGGAAACTGCTGCGAGTGTTCCACCGACAGTGAGTGCCGTAGCGGTCTAGCTCGCTCGCTTGTGCCGCCGTTTCCTAGACGGTTGGAGTGTGCTCATCAAGCGCCAGGCCGGTCTGTTTTGTATAGCACTCCTGCATAATGGTTGTCACCGCATAGTCGGGAAGATCTGCGACCGCTAACCGGATTACGTAAACGGTTCGAGCGTCTTCATAAACCAGAGGAGAAAAGAATGGGTAATCTTCGTGTTGCGATTGCCGGAATCGCCATCTGTTTCGCAGTGGAACTGGCGCAGGGGCAAGCGCAGCAAAACAGACCGTCGCAAGCCGGCGACCAGGTGACAACTCCGGCCGCACAGCGGCCGCAGCAGTTTGGCCAGCAGCAACGCACGCAGTTGCCGGCTGAATCGCAACCGCAACTACAGCCGCAAGAGCAGGGTCGCGCGGCCCAGGAGCGACGAGGCCGGCCCCCAGAAGAGAAGTCCTCCGTCACGCATCACACGGCACGCGTCGGCGGTCAACAGATTCCATATACGGCGACGGCGGCAACGTACGTGATTCGCGCCGACGACGGCACTCCGAAAGCGACGTTCTTCTTTGTCGCGTACACGAAGGAGAACGTTGCGGACCCGTCGCGGCGTCCGCTTTCGTTCGTCTATAACGGTGGCCCGGGATCGGCCTCGTTATTCACACATATGGGTTTGGGTCCACGACGCGTGGTCCTGCAGCCAGACGGGCAGGGAACGCCGGCGCCTTATGAGATAGAAGACAATCGCGATTCCTTCCTGGATGCGACAGACATGGTGTTCGTCGACGCGATCTCGACGGGATACAGCCGTCCGGCCCCGGGTGAAGCTGTCAATCAGTTTCACGGAGTCATCGAAGATGCGAACTGGTTTGCGGATTTCATTTATGAGTACGTCACCCGGAACAGCCGGTGGGCTTCGCCGAAATATCTTATCGGCGAAAGCTACGGAACCACGAGGTCAGCTGAACTTTCGGGCGTGCTGCAGCAAAGGCATGAAATCTATCTGAACGGCATCGTCCTGCTGTCTTCAGTTGCCTTTGCGAACTGGGGCGCCGATGACCGGTCAGTCTTTTTTCTGCCGACGTATGTAACAACAGCCTGGTATCATCACCTGCTGCCCCCCGATCTGCAGAAACTGACAGTTGATCAAGTGGCGGAGAAGGCCCGCGACTTCGCGCATGGAGAGTATGCGCAAGCTCTCGAAAAGGGCGATCGTTTATCGCCAGAGGAATACAAGAAAGTAGTGGCGGATGTCGCACGTTATACCGGACTGAGCCAGAAATATGTAGAGGAGACCAATCTGCGGATCAGCCCCTTCCGCTGGTTCAAAGAACTCGAAAGGGACAAGCGGCGCACCATCGGACGGTTGGATTCACGCTTTGAAGGTATGGAAGCGGATGCAGCCGGCGAGCGCGTGGAGTATGACGCGAGCGAAGCATCATACGAAGGTGCGTTTGTGGCGACCTTTCAGGACTACGTACGGCGGGAGCTCAAGTGGGACAGCGACATGTACTACACGGTGACCGCGCGGGTGCAGCCTTGGGATCAGACGGGCAACACGGCAGTCGCGGAAGTACTGCGGGCTGCGATGACCCAACAGACCTACCTGAAGGTCTTGGTTTTGTGCGGGTATTACGATGTCGCGACGCCGTTCAACGGTATTGAGCAGACCGTTAGCCACATGGGGCTCGAGCCGCCCGTTCGTAAGAACATCAGCTTTGCATATTACGAGTCAGGGCATATGGTGTACATCGACCAAAAGGCGGACGATAAGCTGCACCGAGACGTCGACGAGTTTATTAATTCGACCTGTAAGCATTAGATTGCTGCGGCTCTTAGTAAGTCGTCGCGAGTCTTACTCGCGACAAAATACGCGATCGTTTGTTGTGCATGCGATTTGCGGGGCATATCTGCTGAGTTACGCCGAGATGCCCCGCGAAGTGAACCCGAAGCGCAGCTGATAGCGGCGCGGCCTTGCAACAATAACAGCACTGTTCCTCCCGCTCAGCGAGTTGATCGCCGATTTCACCCGTGCCATCGATCCGCATACGTGCAGGTTTGAGTTCCGTTGAGATTCCAAGATTTCAGTCGTAAGAGCAGCCCGATGCGCGGTGATCATACCGCGCCGTAACCCGGTTGTCGGCCGGCCACGGCAATCAGGTAAAGATATTGTCCGTTCTGCGACACGCCAACAGATACGGACCATCCCGTTCGCGACCGACAGTCCGATGAGATTTCCCGGTCCCGCCGTTGCCACTACGTTGGAAAGCAGTTCGAGTGCACCCGAAGCTGCGTTCCAGAGGACGAACCCGAGGCTGGTATTAAAGCGGTGCTCGGCTCACGCGTACAAATTCGAGCGGCGAGGGTGAGCGAAATGGCGTTCGCATGCAAGCACATGGTTAGGAAGATCAACGTGTCAGCAATTAGATCACCAGAGAGGCGGTCTGAGTAGTCGATCCCTGCTAGGAATGTTTGCAACCGAATTTCAGGTATCGTAGTCGTACCTGCAGATTTTTTGCAGGGGGGACATTATGAATTGGTCAGCAAGGACGTTTCGGGAGTTGCTGATAACGGTTGCCTTCTTGATAATTCTAGGGGCAAGCGCGATCCCGGTTTGGGCTCAATACCGCGCCAGCCTGCAAGGCACCATTACGGACCCGCAAGGCGATGTCGTGCCGGGCGCGAAGATCACGCTTACGAGTACCGAGACAAACATTGCGAAAACCGTAACCAGCAGTGGCAGCGGCGTTTACTCCGTTACAGGCTTGGCTCCGGGAACTTATGACTTGGTCGTGGAGAAGCAAGGATTCGCCAAACAGACGCTGAACGGCATTCGCATCACATCCGAACAGGCGCAAGGCCAGGACGTGCAGCTGCAACTTGAGAATCAGAGTGTTGAGACGGTAACGGTAAGCGCAAACGTGGAGCCCGCTATTGATACGGAAAATGCGAACATTGCGGGCACGATTTCCAGCCGAGAGCTGCAAGCTTTGCCGACTTTTGGGCGCGACCCGTTTCAGGTCGCCCAGTTGGCGCCAGGAACATTCGGGGATAACTCGCGAGCGGCAAGCGGAACTGGTGCGAACAATCTGCCTGGGAATGCAGGACCAGGTGGCACGAGCGGAACTTCGAGCATCTTTTCGACCGAAAACCAGGTTCAGATTTCCGCCAATGGAACTCGCACCAACTCGAACAGCTATCAGGTGGATGGTGTCTCTGTAAACAGCCTTGCCTGGGGCGGTGCTGCTGTTATTACTCCGAACGAAGAATCGGTGAAAGAAGTCACCGTGCAATCCAATCCCTACAGCGCCGAGAACGGTCGCAACAGCGGCGCGCAGGTGCTGGTAGTGTCGCAAAACGGAACCAACCAGTTCCACGGCAGCGCGTTATTCAAAGCGGACCGGCCCGGTTTGAATGCGTATCAGCGTTACAACGGTCCAAACAATCTGCCGCAGCGCGATAATGACCGGTTCAATCAATGGGCCGGAAGCTTAGGCGGTCCCATCGTCAAGAATCATCTGTTCTTTTTCTTCTCTTACGAAACTCTGCGGAACAGCTCTTTCAGCACCGGCCTGAACTGGTACGAGACCCCTCAATTCTTGAGTCTTGTAAAGAGCGCGTCACCGAACAGTATCGGGGCGAAGTTGGCCGGGTATCCGGGGGAAGGCGTCAGCTACAACGCCATTGTGCCGAAGACCTGCGCCGATGCCGGCCTGCCTAATCCGAATCAGTGCCAGGCAATTTTTTCGAACGGCCAATATCAGGGCTTGGACATCGGATCGCCCCTCAAAGGTGTCGGGTTAGGCGTTGCTGACCCCAGCTACGTGAGCAATGGTACGCCGGGTATCGGCGGGGGCTTGGATGGTATTCCCGATGTGTTCTACGTTCAGACGGTCAATCCGACCACTCAGGCTCCGGAACAATATAACGGACGCATCGATTTCCAGGCAACCAGCAAAGACCTGATCGCCTTCACTACGTATTACGTTCCGAACGACAGCACTTCTTATAACGGCCCCGTCCGAGCTGCGAATCTGTGGCATAGCAATCGGCTGAACGAGACGGCGGCTCTTCTATGGGACCGCACGGTGACTGCCACGATTCTCAACGAAGCGCGCTTCAACGTGACCCGCTGGAAGTTCGATGAGATCGCGAGCAACCCGCAAGAGCCGTGGGGACTTCCGCAGGCACAGGTAGACAATGCAGGAAATGCTACCATCTCGGGTCAATACCTTGGTGCACCCGGCCCAGGCGTGTTTGCACAAACGACATATAACTTCCGCGACACCGCCACGATGGTATTTGGAAACCACTCGATCAAGGTCGGGCCCGATCTGTATTGGGAGCAAGACGCGGATACGCTTGCCGGAAACGCGCGGCCGAATTACTACTTCCGGAACCTGTGGGACTTTGCAAACGATGCTCCCTATCAGGAATTCGGAAATTTCGATCCAAAGACCGGTCAGCCCACCAGCGCCACCAAGTACATCCGCTCCGGCATTTTCGCGGGCTTCATCCAGGATGACTATCGCGCTAGGCCGAATCTGACGCTAAATCTCGGACTGCGTTGGGAATACTTCCAGCCGGTGCACGAAAAATATAACAACTTCAGCAACATTGTTTTGGGTGCCGGTTCGGACCCGCTAACTGGCGCGCGCCTTAAAGTAGGCGGTGACCTATATCAACCGAAGTACAACAACTGGGGCCCGCAGGTCGGTTTTGCGTGGCGTCCGAATCCCAACAGCCAACGGTTTGTTGTCCGCGGCGGTTTCGGCATCGGATACAACCGTGAAGAGCAGGCAATCACATTGAACGGGCGCGCTAATCCTCCGCTAGTAAGCGCGTTTACGCTGACCGGAAACCAGGTCCTGTATCAGGTGCCTGGAAACGTCAACCAGTTTTACGGATGGCCGGTGAATCAAAACGCAAAATTGACGATCGATCCGAATACAAATCTGCCGCTCGTTGGCGCTGGCGTTACCATCAACGGCTTTCCGCAGAACCTGCCGACCACGTACACGTTCAGGTACTCGTTGGACACGCAATACGATCTCGGCGGGAACTGGGTGGCGAAGCTGGGATACCAGGGTAGTTCGACGCGTCACTACGCTCGCCAAAACAATCTCAACTTGATCTATCAGCCGCTCAATCCGCAGATCCAAACCCTCTATTACTTCACCAACGATGCGAACTCCAGTTACAACGCGATGCTCGCGGAATTAGAGCACCGCTTTGCTCACAATTTCCAAATGGATTTCCAATATCGCTGGGCCCACGCGATCGATGTTGGGTCGAACGATTATTACATCGGCTACTATCCCTACGGGTTGCAGTATCTGCGTGGTTCGGCAGATTATGACGTTCGCCATCTGTTCAAACTCTATGGGGTTTACAGCCCGACTTTATTTGCGAACGGCCACGGCTGGAAGTCCATGGTGTTTGGAGGCTGGCAGGTGTCCGGCATTTTCAACTACCACACCGGTTTCCCGTGGACGCCTCGTTATGCGAATACCGGATGTAATGTAGTCTATCAAGGCAGCGGATACTGTAATCTGTATCCTGCGGGTTACTCAGGCGGTGCTGGAACGGATTACAGCAACTCTACCTTCGAGAAGCCAAACGGAAACTTCCCGAATGGCGCGCTGGCCTACTTCACCGTGCCGACATTTCAGACGGCAACTTTCCCGGCTTCCGGTGGACCACCTCCGGTTCCCTCCGTCGGACGGAATTTATTGAGGGGCCCGAATTACTTCGACATCGACATGACACTGCAGAAATCCTTCGGCCTTCCGAAGCTGCCCATCTTCGGCGAAAATGCCCGGTTCGAATTCCGTGCGAACGCATACAATCTGTTCAACAAGACCAATCTGCTTACGATGGGGCTGAGCGGATTCCAGAACGACGTCATCAGCACGAACGGAACCACCAGCAATCCGATCTTCGGCCAGGCGCAGCAGGCGTTGAGTGGACGTATCATTGAACTGCAGGCCCGGTTTAGTTTCTAGGGCCTCCGCTCTAGAGAATGAATCGTAGATCTGTTTTGAAAATTGCAGCGGCGTCCCTCGCGGGTGCGCCCCTTGCCCATGCGCAGGAGATAAAACCGGGCCCGGCCCGCCAGGGTAGGTTGAAACAATCCGTCTGCCGTTGGTGCTACAAGGACATGAGCATCGACGACCTTTGCCGCAACAGCGTTGAGATGGGTTTGGTAGCCGTGGACCTTGTCGCGCCGAACGAGTGGCCAACTCTCAAAAAGTACGGCTTGGTTTCTTCGATGGTTTATAGCGGCGCCACGATCCCCGAGGGCTGGAATCGCAAGGAAAACCATGACCGCCTTATAAAAGAGATGCAAGCGGGCATTGAACGCGCCGCTGCCAACAAACTGCCCAACGTGATCACGTTCTCGGGCAACCGGCGCGGCATGTCAGACGAAGAGGGCAAGGAAAACTGCATCCTCGGATTGCGCCGCGTCAGCAAGATGGCGGAGGACGCTAACGTCATCATCAATATGGAGCTGCTGAACAGCAAGGTGAATCATCCCGATTACATGTGCGACCACACGGCCTGGGGTGTTGCTGTCGTGAAAGGGGTCGGCTCACCGAACGTGAAATTGCTGTACGACATCTATCACATGCAAATCATGGAGGGCGACATCATTCGCACCATCCGTGACAACATTCAATACCTCGGTCACTTCCACACCGGCGGAGTCCCCGGGCGTCATGAGTTGGACGATACCCAGGAGCTGCAATGGCGAACTATCGCCAAGGCCATCGCCGACTTAAATTTCCAGGGCTATTTCGCGCATGAGTTCGTTCCTACGCACGATCCGATGACATCGTTGCGGCAAGCTGCCGAACTCTGTACGGTTTAGCACATTCTAGGGCACCCCAAAAAACTCTCCTGTCGTTAGCTTTTGAATCTGCCCGGTTTTATTGACACCGTATCTGTCCGGTCAGGCCACTTTCGTTGCCTTGGGTTTTAGTTTACGCATAGTCGCAGTCGGACGCGTGGGAAAGTGGGAATCTCGCGGTTTGTTCGAGATTTCCAAGGTGCCTGTGGCGCCGTTTTTCCACCGTCTCGTTCGGCCTGGTGGGTACGCAGCAAGTGCGGTCCCCAACGCACGGACAAGTGGCCATCGAGATGCTCGCATACCATCACGGTGCAGCCGGCCAGCGTGTTGCGAAAACGTGTTTTATCCAACTGCAGGTAGCGGTTCTGCAGCACAATCGTGTTGTCCTGCGCAACTGTTCGCTCTGTCTGGATCGAGAACACCCAATTCAGATCTTTACGCGTGCACTTGCGGAATGCCGTCCCTTTCTCAGCCGCTGACTTGGCGAACTTGCGGTTGAACTCCGCCATATATCACTCGCGTAGAAATGGGTTGGCTTGCTCGAGAGTGCTGATTCCCGCCAAACGCAGCTCTTGCGGCAACCGGTTCTGCCAGGTTCCGAAGCTACGTTCACAACGCCCCCGCGCTTGCGGCGAGTAGGCAGCGATCATCTGTACGCCGAGTTCTTTCATCGCTCCGCCCACTTGGGTGAGGCGGTGCGGATCCACCCTCTCGCCCGCCTTGCGCGTCACAAAGAAATGGCTGCCGCGATCGCTGTACAAAGAGCAGAACAGCCCTTCGGTTTCGATCACCTCGCGCAGCGCACTCATGACCGTGCGCGTGGACTCTTCCTCGACCAACTGTGCGTAGTAGATCTCGCTGGTGGCGTCATCCAGGATCACCACCGCCAGAGCCTTCGCCACTATTACGCGCTTCACCTCTGGACCAGCGGTGAAGCTGAACCCGAGAAACTTCCGCTCCTGCCGTCGCGCTACCGCGCTCTTTGCTTCATTCACGTTGAGTTTGAGCTTGTGCGTGATGAACTGCGTAATGCTCTTCATCACGCGCTGACCTGCCCGCTCGCTGCGAACGTTAGATATCACAATCATCCGCATAGCGAACGAAACGAAGTCCACGGCGCTCCAACTCCCGGTCGAGTGCATCAAGCACAACATTGCTGAGCAGTGGCGAAAGCGACCACCCTGTGGGGTCCCTTCTACACTTGGGCCGACCAGTCCGTTCTCCATCACTCCCGCCGGACGGTGGGATGCGAAGCTTGGCATCCCGACGGTGCTGGATCGATTTATCCAGCAAGCGGTGATGCAGGTTCTGCAACGGCGCTCATCAAGCAGTAGCGCAGGCACAGCAGTATGTCGCCGAAGGCTACGGCTGGCGCGTCGATCTTGATCTGGGGAGGTTTTTCCTATGGTGCGACACGGTAGAATCCGACGTCCACGAATCACGATGGCGTCGTTGGATTGCGTTACAGATGTCCGGCTGACTCCTTCACCGCTCCTGCCGCGCAGACTGCAACAGGAACTCGAATTGCGGTCTTGTAGAATCGGGTGTCACCGTGATCTTCGTGTCCAAGTGCAGCACCAGTTTCTCCTTGTCGTAACGAGGCCAGTGCCATAGTCCTTCGCCGTTCGGATCGCCGGCCCGGGCAAAATTCGCCCAGTAGCGCGTCATCTCATCGCTCAAGACGTAGTCTTGCGGCCGCCACTGCGCTCCATGCCGCGTGTCCAGCGTGCCGAACACATATTCGAGCTCGTCAGAGTGGAACGCATATTTCCCTTCGGGATGAACCTCGCTCGGCGGCGCGGCCAAGTCGAAACGATAGCGATACACCGGCGCCGCGCCAGTATTCACCTGGGCTTCGATCCACCTCCACGTTCCGAGAGCAATGAATTGCGCGGTGGTAAGAGCATCGGCCGATTGGATCGCCTCATCATCGCTTCTTCCCTGAAATGCCGCCAGGAACTCATCAGCTCGTTTGCCGTAATGGTCTGCGGCGAACGCCTTCCATTTCTTTGAAGTCATGCCTTTGGACAAGGTGCCCGCCCTCTCGTCACGATTCCATCCAGCCAGCAGTGGGACGTGCGCCTGATTGCCCGCGGTATAGGTTTCGGGGATGCTTTGCTTCAGGAAGCTGCCGTCGATCACCGGGGTAAACCATCCGACTCCCTTCTTCTGCGCCCCCTCGATCACCTTGGCCGTGGACATCTGCCGAAACTCCGCGAGACCTCGTACCCCTAGCGAGTCCACCCACTCCTGATCGCGCCGTATTCGCGCGGCTAGTGACCCCGCCGGTAAGACGTCGCTGAATGCTGCGCCGCTCTCGCCGATCGCCTTCTGGAACAGTCCTCGTGCTCCCGGTGTCGCCATCAAGGTACTCACCGCGAACGAGCCTGCACTCTCACCAAAAATGGTGATGTTGTTCGGATCACCACCGAATCGAGCAATGTTGGCCCGCACCCATCGAAGAGCGGCAACCATGTCCATCAGTCCGTAGTTGCCCGCCGACCCGCCCCCCTCTTTCGCAAGGTCCTCGCTGGCCAGAAACCCGAAGACTCCCAGCCTGTAGTTAATCGTGACCAGCACAACCCCTTGAAGTGGCAATGTCGAATTGGTGTACCGCGGTTCTGAACCCGCACCGGCTGTATAGCCGCCTCCATGGATCCAGAACATGACCGGCAAACGGCCGCTGTTATCCGCTGCGACAGGAGTGTAGACGTTGAGGTAAAGACAATCTTCGCTGGGTCCAGGATCAAGAAAGAGGTAATCACTCCAGATCTGCCATTGCCCACAGCGCGAGCCGAATTTGGTTGCATCGCGCACCTGCTGCCAGGAGGCCGGCGGTTGCGGCGGCATCCAGCGCAGCGGTCCCACAGGCGGAGCAGCATATGGCAGGCCCAGAAACGCGTGAACCTTTCCGCCGCTGATCAGCTTACCCTGCACTTCGCCTTGTGCAGTAGTCACCCTGGGCGAACTGGCGGCAGCATGCCCACCAGCCCGAATCGCAAATGCTATGACGGCCATCGCAGATGCCAAACGTACTGTTCGAAACATGTTCAAAGGTTCTCCTGTGACCCGGGAGGTGTTTGTGCGCGCTGCTGCCGCCGGTTCCGGTCGGGTTCTTTGACCGTTCAAGTATACGCGTATAGGTGTCCCGCGCTCAGGTACGCCTGTCTTTGATCGTCCGATACAGTTTCACGGACCGTGTTCACACCTCGCGGTCTTGGAGTGGTGGTGCTGCGATTAGTCCGTCGGCGGCGTGGGACGGTTCACTGGCGGGCTATAACGCTAAGTCACTGTCCAGATGCAACCGTAGTTGCTAGGTACAGTGAACGTCTGCCCAGCTCCCGCCACAACACCCCTCAAGTTCTGTGTGGTCTCGATCTGCTCGACGTAATTCCCACTATGTGGGAACACAAAGCTTGCCGTCTGTTGCTGGTTCGTGAAATTCACGACAACCAGGCTGAACACACTTCCGAGTTGTCGCGAAAACGCCAGCAAACCCTTGGAATTGAAATTACCCTCGTCGTTATAAAAGAAATGGCTGCCGTCGGTGAATTGCGATCCGCCACGACGGATGTTCGTGAGTTTTCGCACTAAGCGGATGATTGGCCGGCCGTCGTTGTCGTAGAAATAGTTCCAGCGTACTGGGCGATATAACATGACCCGCCCATAGCCACTTCCTGGAATCCAATAGTTCTCACAGAATTCCTGGCCTTCGCAAAGCAGAGGCGTCCCCTTGCTCGTCAGCAACGCAATCAGATACGGCTGAACGTTCGGCCACTTTCCGTACCTGTCACCCTCCTGAAGCAAAACGTCGTCCGGATTGTTGTCGATCGGGACCGTGCCGAAATTGCAAATGAACCGCTGATGATCGTGGTTCTCCACGTATTGAAGCGCGGTCTTGGGAATTGTGTCATTGTTCGCCGTCATCGACGTTGGGTATCCATTGAGCCCCAGCTGCAGTCCCAGTTGTGTAATCGCACCGGGCTGTCCGGCCGCACAACTCTCGGCTGCCCCAAGCGTGCCGTCCTGCCAGGTGCCGGTGCTGTAACTTCCATATAGGATCTCGGGCGGATTCGGCAAGTATTCGGCGATCTGAATCAGATTGATATCCCCAGCTGAATCGAAGAACCGCTGGTAGTGGTCTGTCGCACTCGCTTTCGATTTGACATATTGATACGTTGAGTAAACAAGGTTGGCATACCCTGAGCCCGTCGGACCGTCCCAATACTCCGGCACATCATCGAACCGGAATCCGTCCACGTGAAACGTATCCAACCAGAACTGATTTACCGAATAATAGTAATCCTGCGTGAGCTGCTTGGAGAAATCATTCAGGATCCCGTAGTCTCCGTTACCGTCATTGAACGGGTTCGGGAGATCGTTCTGCAAAGCAGTGTAAAGCTGGGTGTAGGCGAAGTCATCGCCCGTGTGACCGTATACCGAATCCACAATCACCGCGATTCCGTTCTGGTGACATTCGTCGACGAAATGCTGAAAATCGGATGGTCCGCCGAAACGCTCCGCGACGCAAAAGTAACCGATCGGATCGTATCCCCAGTCAATCGTGCTCAAGACATTGGATACGGGCATAACTTCGATGCAGTTAATGCCCAGATCCGCCAGGTAGGGTAGCTGCCTGATGGTGCGATCGAGGTCGTTACGGAACTCGCTGATCATTAATTCGTAGATGATCGCGTTCTTAAGAGGCGGCGTTTTCCACCGCGTTTCGCTGGCGGAAAACGCGTAGGGAGTGGACCCGACAGTAATAGCCGACAAACGGCCTACGCCGACCTCGCGCGAGAACGGATCGATAATGAAATCAATATCGCCGCGCACGGGACTTCGAATCACGTATCGGTAGACATAACGACCGGCTTGTCCGAATGCAGTCGATCCGGGCGGAGTTGCCGCGGTGTTTAGATCGATGGTCCCTGACCAATAATCGCCGTACATCGCGTCCACAGAGTGAGTTTGCGCTGCGACCGCTGGTTGAGCGGCCTGCAGGTACTGGTCCGTTTCGTGAATGATTTTGACTGAGACGGCGTAGCCCTTCCCCGGATCGACGCCAGGCAGAAAAATTCCAAACTGAATGACCTTGGACGATATTTCAAGGGCGCCCAATTTGTTCATCGGAAGATACTTCATAAAGACCTCCGAGCATGGAGTAAACAATGATCCGCTAAGTATATCTTTGGTGGCGCACCCGACCGGGCAAAACGAGCTACAGCATAGGCGGACGGAAGCACGCCACCGGTACCGACGGCACTTTCACCCCATTGAACACACGGACGGGGCTTGTGCACCTCCGACCTGCCGCTCGCGAGGTGTCCTTCGATGTCCACCAAAGTGCATGATTGTGAAACACCGCGAGGGCATCATGACCCGGTGTTATCAGAGGCGGCAGCTGTTCCCACCAGCAGCATATAGATCGTCGACTCGTTTACGCCATCCAAACCCAGATAGCGGTCGATCGCCCGATCGTTATAACCGCCGATGTTAGCCGTCACTAAGTTCATTTCCTGCGCGGTCAGATTAGCATTTTGGGAAAGATGCCCTGCCTCAAACAACACAAAACGATATCCGCGATCGCCGTATTTGAACGTGGAGCGTGCAAACACAGCCGAGATCATAAGGATTGCCGCGGCGCCGCGTCCTAAATCGCTCTGAACCATCATGCACGAGATGGTCTCTGATTCGTCGGCGTTTCGGAGAATGTCCAACGCATGGTCTTCGGGATCATAGTGATACAGTCCCGGCTGCAATCCATGAACCCGCGTTGCATGTATGTAGATCTCGAGCGGATACAGTGCGCCGCCCGAGGGGATCACCCGAAAGGGCCGAGGATAGCTGGTTCCCGCATTGCTTCGGTTTACGCCGTAGCTCATCACCAGAATTTTGGCCAGCTGCTCAAGTGGCATAAAGCCCGAACCAAAGCTACGGGCCGTGTGCCTGGTGTGGAGAACATCATCGAAGGACTTGCTGGATGCGGGCAAGCTGGTAGGTAATGCAAGCTTAGGAAAGTCTGCGTATGGTTTCACGCGTCGCAGCATGTTCATGCCCGCAACCACGGTGGCGTCGCTGGGCCAAAACTTAAACAGGTGATGCAACTCAACGAAACTCGTCTTAGAGTTTTCGTGGAATAGCTCCCAGTTCGCGTCGTAATCGGATTGCAAGAAATGATAATCGAGAGATTCGAAGGCCATAGCTGGTTATGGAAAAGGATGTGGATACGGGTTATCGGGTTCGTTTCTTGCCAACCCGCGATGGCCGAGCTTTCGAGGAACCTCGTAGAGACGGGTGACACCGAGAGCGCGGTTGCGATGCCCCATGTAAAGCGGGTGTGCACCGGGTACGACAACTCTGACCACGTGCAGACCGAGCTCGGCGACGTCAGGAGTAGTTAGTTCGACAACGAGCGGTTCGAGGCCGGCGGCAACGGTGTTTTCTACCAATTTGCGAAGCTGTTCAGAGGGCGAACCCGCAGACAGATCCGGCTCATCGCAGAGATCGATCTGACGAGTGGACGACCAGGCAAATTCGGCGAACGGCTTGGCATATTGCGGACAATAGAACCGCAAGTGATCGCGCTGGTCCTTCACGAGAGGATGTCCCCGATCCACTTCGACCGGCAGCGGTGGCGTGTAGCGAAGAAGCTGCCGGGCATACATTCGCGTGTGCGCGAGTTCGTCAAGCGATTTCAGTAGACAACGTTCTGGTGAAGGATCCGCAGCCGCCGCAACGGCGACCGCCGGCGATGTTTCCGCGTTAGAGACGCCGACGGTCATGATGGCCGGAACGCCTATGTCAGTCGTGATGTCCATCAGGTACACCCTGATGCCGACAGCCTCGAATCGCGAGACCAGGTCACAACCAAAAGCCGGCAGAGTTTCATGGCGAATAACAGGACAACTCATCATCGCCTGCCATGTGATTGTGAACGCGTCACGTTCCAGAACTTCGCAAAGTCCGGAGATCGTAGCCTCCGCAATCGAACCGCCACAGGCCAATCCCGTCGAGATTGGCTGCAGAATAAAGGCACTGCGAGTTGCCCCGTGGTAATGAAACGGGATGTAGACAGCTGCTGCCGGCACGAACACTCGCTCTCCGGTAACCAGCGATCTAGCCGGCGTCCAGTGCACAGGTGTATCGACTGTAAACGGATGCCAAAGGAAGCCTTCCGACAAATACTGCTCCGGAAGATACATGGTGAGAAGCTCAGGATGTACTGCGCGGAGGTTTAATTCGCGATGGGCCGCGAACCGAAAACCGGCAGGATCATAGATGGCGCTGCAATAGCGTTCGATGGCTTCACCCATCGCCTTAGCAATGGCGCTGTAGCGGTCTGTTGAGGCTCCACCGTTATCACCGAAGTTACGCATTGCGGTGAAGCGAGACGCGTCGCACGCTTTCGAAAAGTAGTGGAAGAAATCGGGATCGTCATCATCGACGGGCAATTCTTCGATCCGTTGAATGATCCCTACTTTCGGGTCGACCAATTGATCCCAAAGCCCAACTATTTGTTCCAGCCGTGCGCGGCTCCGGGTGCTCAGCGGCATGCAGACAATTCCCGGGCGCGCTTATTCATGCGGAATCAGACTGCCGACAATCAGCGCCCGGGAAGCTTTTCGCATGATCTCGCCACAATCCGGACAGCGTGGGATCTTCAGTATACGGCGAACGGTGGAAGAGAATGAAAACAGATTCAGTTCGATGCTCCGGCCGGCTGTATCTGGCGGCGGGTACCCAGCAATGAATTTCACAACCTCAATGGCCGCGATCTCGCCGAGCGCAGAGGCCATGGGAGGAAGCAGTCCCGCGGAAACCATGCTGCCCGGATTGGCGCTTGCGTGACGCCGAAGCGCTCGCCCGGCGGCATAGTTCGGATTGTTGGATTCCCTTCTCAAGAAGTAGCAGCGGAGACAGGCATTTTCATACGGGTGATTGAGAGGTCCCACATAGCCGAGCAGGTCCGCCTGCCAAACGGGAAGGAACGGCTTCTCGATTCTCAATGCGGTTCGGCTAAACTCGAGCAGCGCATCGCCTTGATCGAAGTCACTCGTTGCACAGATAACCGAGCATTCTGACAGTTCTCCGTCGGAGGACAATTCGGGCACGCGTCGCAGGCGGTCTTCGCCCGGTTGGAATCCAACCGGTGCTACCTCGTTGTTCAAATTAGTGTCATCCACCAGCGTGATCCTGCCAATGCCCGATTCCAGGAGGCTGCGCAGCATCGCTCGCGCTATCAAAGTAACTCCTGCAACCACAACATGCGCGTTCCCGAGCCGCTGTGGAGCATTGCGACCCTCCTCGCCCATGTTCCACCAGAATGCCGTTTGAAGTGACTCGAGGCTTGCCTCGTTGACGTCCGGCCCCGGCTCTTCTGTGATGAGCCTCCGAAGCTGCATCGTGGTCAGCAAGTTGCCGACTTCGCCACGCAAATGTTCCGGAAAGCTATCCACAATGTCTTCGGGCGTACGGCTCCCATCGAACTGTTGGATGAGCGACTCGAGGATAGAGTGCACCTGAGCGCCACTAACTACCAGCTCATTGACGCCGCGCTTCAGAACCGCAGTATCATCAGAAACCCGGACGTATCGAAGATCGGTGCCGTACACTTTGTCCTCTCTGATTTTTGGCATGCCGGCGTAATTGCTTGGTGAGCAATCGCGCCGGCAAATTTATATTCCGGTAGCGTTATACGGCGAGGGGATCGACCTGCACCGCGGCTGAACAACAGGAGCAGCAGGGAGTACAGCAGCAGCAACAGCTATCGCCTAATGCCTTAACATTCTGTGGAGTGTGGACACTAGTAAGCTTGTTTACTCCCTGGAAATTCGCGATCACCTGATATCGATAATCGGCAAAGAGACCGTCAATGGTAACCAGGTCGTGTGTAGTCAGCGCATTCACCTTGGGATTTTCCACAGGAGCAGGCGGCACACCAAAGGCCATCGCCATATCTGCAAAGTCGGCCGGGGTCATGCTGCGGACTGTGTGTGAGGTTTTGAAGCTGTCCAGTTTCTCTGCGGGAAAGATTTCCTCAACAGAGAACCGTTTCTTGTCTCCACCAGGTGGAGGATTCATCTTTACTCTCCTTTCTCATAACGTTGTTACTTCCGCTACGCGGCCCTGCCGGCCGCCCCTTTCATGCGCACCAGCTTTGCCCACCGCTACGATGAAAATCGTGGATGCGGTGAGTCCGTCGAGCGCAAGAAAATCGTCTATTGCCGGGTCAAAGTATTCACCGGTGTTCACGCAGGACAATCGAAGAGACCCTGCAATCAGGTTCAGATTGCGGACGACTGCGCCGGCTTCCTGATGTACAAACCGATAACCGCGATCTCTATATCGCAAAACAGAACGCTCCGGCACAGCTGAGATCAAAACGATCAAGGCGGCCGAGAGCGCGACACGCCCATCTATCAATGCGGCGGCGATCTTCTGCGATTGATCACCGGAACGCAACAGTCGCAGTGAATTGCCGGGTGGGTAATAGTGATAAAGACCACGTTCGAGGCCCGCGATGCTCGCGTTGTGAACAAAAAGTTCGAGTGGATAAGATGAATTTTCAGAATGAACAGCCCGGCGCTGGCGCGCGCTGTCCGGATCCGGACGCCGTTCCATAATGCCGTAGCTGTAGTGCAACAGCGCCGCCGCCGCGTCTAGCGGGACTGTGATCGGTTCCAGTTCGGTAACCACCGCGTTACGCGCGAGCGCTTCCTGTAAAGGCTCCGATCCCAGGGCCGCAGGGTTCGGCAGTTTGATCTCCGGGTAGCTCTCGAATCTCAGCGATTCCAGTATCTGCTTCTGATAGAAAGCCGTCACTTCTGCAGGCAGGATGCCGTCGTTCGAAAACAATTTTGAATTCTCATGGAAAAGCTCCCACGGCGAGTCATGCTCGGGTAACGGCGTCGTCAGGAGCTCCCAAGTTGTCGAAATCACGACATCACTCCTTTTCGTGGGAAAGGATGGGGCAACGGATTATCTCCGGTCTCTGGCCTAATGCCGCCGAGGCTCAGCCCTTGCGGAACTTCCCACAACCGGCACCCTCCTAAAGCGCGTGAACGGTAGCCGAAGAACAGTGGATGCAGACCCGGAATGATGGCACGGATAACTGTCAGCTCGAGGTCTGCGACGTCTGATGTCGTCAGGTTTGCAAGTACTGTGTAATAACCAGCCGCCTCGATATTGTTGAGAAGCTTTTGAAGATCGCGACCCGGATATCCGGTAGATAAATCCTCTAACTGGTCGAATTCGATTCGTTCGCGCGACGAGAATACAAAATCGGCTTGTGCGGAGTTCCGCGGATCGGACCAGAACCGCAAATGCTCACTCTGATCACGAACGCTTTGCGGATCTCGATATCCACAATCCTGCGCTCTCAACAGCTGGCAATACTGATGAACGTGAGCAAGCATTTCGAGGCTTTTACGGACTCCATTTTCCGGAGTCAAACTGGTTCCGGCTGCAAAGGTCCGGGCTGGCGCTCCCGGGCGAGAATCTGACAGCACTGCAAGAATGCTGGGTATTCCGAGGTCGAACTCAACCTTGAAGAGCGTGACCGAAGCACCAGTACTTTCAAATCGCGTCACAAGCTCATAATTGGCGTCGCTCAAGGTCTCCACTCGGATTTGTGGCATGCTCAGCCTCGCCTGCCAAAGCAGCGCAAGAGCATCACATTCGATCACATCGCAAATTGCCTCTGTCGCTGCGCAAGCGGCAATCCAGTGGCAGGCAAGACCGGTTGAAGTGGGCGGCATAATCGGCGCCTCGTCAAACCCGAGGACGGCGGGAGCGGTCAGGAATCGCATCGCGGAAGGAATAAAAACAGATGCCTCTGTTACCGGGTTTACGGCTTCGCTCCACTGAACCGGTGTGTGTCGACTAAAAGCGACCCAGGGGAAATCGGGCTGCGTATACTGTTCCTCGCTAAACAAGGCGAAATCTTCGGGAACAACACAAGGAAAAGGCGCGCCGTGGGCTGGGCCAATCGGATGCTTGCCATCTTCCTCCGAGATCAGCGCCGCGCAATACGAGGCGATGCCGTCGAGAACCACGCGTGTCACAGCACTCTTCCGATCTGCCCCGGCTGCCCCGCCCGGTCCCGGAATCGCGTACTCGCTAAATGCGCGCGTGCTGCACGGGTGAACCACGTAGTGGAAAAATGATGGAGCGCCTGGCGCAAGACGCATCTCCGCTACTGAGCTGAGCACGCCCACCTCATTATCGACTAACTTGTCGATCAGCTGCGTGATTCCGTTCATTGGCCCTCTTCTGTTCTTGGCATCGATAAAGATGCGCGCGTCAAAGCTGTAGAGGGAGTCCGGTTGAGGCGGGAACAAACGGGACAACGCGGGACCTTTAGGACCTGCAGCGGTTTCATCTCGCTGCCAAGCAAGTTGACTTTGATCAGAGTCCCCGGCCTCGCGATGCTGCCGCCAATGCCAAAGTATTTCGTAATCTCGAGGGCAGCAATGTCACCGAGAATGGTTGCCATGGAAGGATGAAATCCGCCGATAGCCTGCTTATGAATGAAGGCGGCTTCCACTGCTCGTCGGCTTTGAAAGTCGAGCAAATGCGCATTCTGCCGGAGCCGGACGCATTCGAAACAGGGGGTTTGACCGGGCACAACAATCGGACCGACATACCCGACGAGGTCCTGAAGCATCACGGGTACGAACTGCAGGTTGTGGAGCACGCAAAATTCATTCCATAACCGCATTTGTTCGACGCCGCCGCTGTCGGAAGTGGCGATAACACAGTCGAGAGTATCCGGATCAAGATCTTCAGCGTATTCACTTACAGGGGCAGACCATTCCCGCATCCGAAGAGCACCGCCGTCATCAAACAGAGCTTCATTACGAAGCAATGGTTGGTCGATGACCTCAAGCTCTTCAGCGCCCGATGCTCGCAGACCGGCTATGAGCTGACGCGAAATATAGTTTACGCCTGTTATCTTGATGCGCTTCGCATTTAATCTCTCGCGGACCTGCGCAGTTTGTGTACCGAAGTGCCAATAGAAAACCTCGAGCTGCGATTCAGAGGTGCGCCCATCGGCCGCCGGTGTCTCCTCGCTCACGAGGATCGACCGGCTCAGCAGATGATCAATCAAGGCTTCAGCACCCGCGACTTCGCCCGCTGGGAAGAGCGCGACGAGTTCGTCACGGGTTGCGCCATTGCGGGCGCAATCGAGCAGGCGGCCTACCGCGTCTGCGGCTCCGGTTCCGGCGATCCTCAGTTCGACTCGTCCGCGCTTGAGTACGAGAGCGTCCCCTGTGTCGATCAGGTTTACCGGGAGGACCCGAAGCTTTTCGGATTGGAGTTCCAGTTTCATGCGTTCAGGATCGGGAACTCACAACTGGGCTGCGGGGGAGCAGGTTGAAATGTGCGCTCGGCTTCTACCATCGTCAACGCGCTTGGGCGATGCGGCGCATACACGCCTCCAAAAACCCGATACAGGTCTTGATACTCGTGTTCAAAGACACTCTTCGGCAAGGCGGTTTGTGTGACTGGGTGCTGCAGATCAAATAATTCCCAGTTAGGCCTCCCGTTGGGCTGGCGCTCCGTTATGGCATCGAACGTATCGAGCGCTTCGGTTCCCGGCAGCGGCGTCAAAACCGTGAACGATGGATAATCGACCCGGTTGTGCTCAATAAAGCGGATTAACTGCTTGAAGCAGCGCTTGGTGTAATTGGTGTTCACTATGAACCCGCCAAACACATGTATGCCCAATTGTTTCGCTGCCCGAAGGCCGTTCTCTATCTGCGCTACGTCGAGCCGTTTGTTGTACTCCTTCAGTTCGTTCGCGGTTACCGCTTCAATGCCAATGAATAGCCGTTCCAGGCCGATTTCAGCCCACATGGCCATCAACTGTGGTTGGCGCAGAAGTGTATCGATGCGGCAGTACGTGAAGTAGCGTTTGCGGATTCCCGCAGCCCTGATAGCCTGGGCAAGCAGCGTCATCCGCTTGCCATTTATAAAAGCCTCGTCATCTACCAGGAAAATCGATTGTTCTTGAACAGAGGCGATCTCCGCAACTACACGGTCGACATCACGCATGTGATAACGGCCATCTTGGATCTTCCAAAGCGAGCAGAAGGAGCAGCGATACGGGCATCCAACCGTTGTGCGCAGTAGTGCGATTGGTTTCATCCAATCGATGAAATAACTTTGGCGGTCCGGACCGGCAATGAAACGATTTGGCGAGGGAAGTTGATCGATGTTGTACGAGAGAGGGTTACCGCCGTCGACGAACTCGTCGCCTGTGCGCGCCCAGACACCGGGGATGGTCTCCGGAATACCGCGTTCCAAGCCACGCAGGATCGCGCGAAACGGATGAACTCCTTCCCCTCGGACAACAAAATCGAACTGAGGCAGGAAGAAATCCTCCGGAAGCAGCGTGGCGTGATGCCCGCCAACGACTACCCGGCATGCCGGCAAGAGCCCCTTGATTCGCTTTGCGATCGCGATGTTACGCAGGACGTGCATGCTGTACCCGGTGAGAGCTGCAACATCGGGCCGATATTGGGTCAAGGTGGAGTCGAGATCATTCGGGTGCAGCCGTAAATCGAGAAGCCGGACATCATGGCCATCGAGTTCCGCGCCCGCTGCCAAATATTCCAGAGCAAGCGGTTCAGCTACGGCGCCCAGATCTCCGTACCCAATGATCTCCTTGCGCAGACTGGGATACAAAAGAAGAACTCTCAACACGCCCCCTGCCTCTGTTCCTCTCTGTGCGCAGTGACCATGAAGCTGTGCGGCACGTCCTTGAGCGTTCGCGGCAAAACCGGATAGGGCCAACGTCCTTGGCCTGCTCCAGGTTCTCCGGGAGACGTTACATGAGCTGACCAGCCGAGCAAACGAAGCAGTCCCTCGGGGTCATCAGTAGCCGAAAGCCAAGGTGTCCCGTTCTTAGCGAGGGAGTCCAGCGCTGTTCTCATCCAGGGACTTGTCAGGAAAGAACGGCTAATGAAATCCGCCGCGAGAGCGCTGCCAGGCGCGCTGTCTTCCGATAAACGAGCGAGTATCTCCGCTACAGCGTTCTCTTGTAAGTAATAGAACAGACCCTCAGCAATCCAGAGAGAGGGCGCGTTAGCTCGAAATCCAGCAGCCCGAAGCGCGCTGGTCCACGAGCCTTCCAGATCCGTGCCTACCGCGACTCTGCGACACAGGGCTGGAGAATCCCTGCCCAGGATTCTGTTCTTAACCTTGAGCAACTCGGGATCATCGAGTTCAAAGACAGTTGTACTCGCCGGCCACTCCAGCCGGAGTGCGCGAGTGTCCATTCCTGCTGCCACGAGTACCACCTGTCGAATGCCGTCGTTCGCTACGGAGACAGCGAATTCATCGAAGAAGCGCGTGCGGATCGCTATATAGGGGCCCACATCCGGCATGCCACGCTCGGGCGAGCGAAGCATTTTGAACCCTTCCTCTCCCGCCAGGGATCGCGCGAAGGGATCTGTGAAAAGACGATCGGGACGTTCCGATTCCAGAGCCCGAATCGCAGCTGTCATCAGAGCGGTATGTGCGACCTTTCTCAAGACGTCGATTCGCCCTGATAAAACTTCCCAATAGACAACGGGAGTGTTGAGGTTGAACCTGCGTCGAACTGTCCCGCAGACATACTTTTCCGCAAACCTTCGAGAGGGGATCAGTATGACATAGCGGAAGCGTTTCGAAAAGCTATTTTTTTATTTTTATGAATATGAACTCATTGTGAGTTTCTTCGCTGAGCTTTCTAATACTTCCGGTTATGCACGCGGCAGCGGTGGCGATTTACGGCTCAAAATTTCGTGTAACGCAGCGAACTCGGGTGCCGCGCGAATAGCGCTCGCGGATACATCCTTACCCAAAAAGCGATTGAAAGCGCTTACGCCGAGGCGCACATCGTCAACAGAGAAACCATTTGCGTACAACAAAAACTCCGTCCAAGCCTCGCCGCGCACAGCATTATGAACGGCGTACCTCTGCTCTTCCGCCACTTTTCTGGCAAGTACTTGCGCGGTTCGCGAATCCATGGTGTTGTGTTTCCAGTCCATACCCATACCCTCGATACCGAATTCCACCGCACGGGCTCCCACCGGTGTGGATGGAATGTAGACCCACGTGCAGACCGTGCAGAACGGAAGCTGCATCTCGTCCAGGAAACTTACAATCTTCCAGGCCGAATCTTCCGTCTCTCCCGGATAACCCACGATGAAGTTCGCATGAACCTCAATGCCGTATTTGCGTAGGTGGTCAATACCGCGCTTGTACTGCTGTACCTGGGCGACCTTGTTCATGTTTTTCAGAATCCGATTGTCAGCGGATTCCAACCCGGCAAAAACCGCCCGGCAGTGCGATTCCTTCATCAGCCGGGCTGTCTCTTCGTCCGCATATTGCGGACGAAAAAAGGAATACCATTCGAAATCGAACTTGGCCAATACTTTGAGTAACTGTTTGAAACGGCCAAGCGGCACGTTGAAGGTATCGTCCGTAAAAATCAGGGAGCGCACCGAGCCCAGCTTGCGCAGTTCCTGCAGCTCCCGATCTACAACCTCCACCGGTGTCAACGTGAGCGGTCCCTGATTAACCGGGTATTCACAAAAGGCGCACTTGAACGCACAGCTTCGCGCGGTGCGTATGTGAACGGTGTGATACAGGTGATCCGTTTGCGGTAATCGGCTCCAGTGAATGAATGGTTCGTCCGTCTGGAAGGGCGGCTCCGGCGCGTCCGGGGGTGGGATGACGCTGCGGCCACAACGTATGTAGGTACGGGGAATGCTCGGGTCCGTGATGAGCGCCTGGAGCGAGGACCGTCGAAGTATCTCAAGTAAGGGCACTTCGCCGCGCGGGCTCACAACGTACAGATCCGCGCCATAGGATTGCAATTGTGAAAGAAAAATTGGGCGAGGAAGATTTTTCTCGTAACTTACAAGCATTAAGCCCCCGAGAACGATCAGCGCATCTGGCCACTCTTTGCGGATTTGGGCGATCGCAAGGGGAATGGTTTCTCTCTCGGCGGCGTCGAAGAGAAGCGTAGTGGAAAGCAGAATGAATCGGGGCTTGTATTCGCACCCGAGGGCGCTCAAGCGCTCGCGGTTAACCGAGTTAGCGACGCGCACCTTGAACCCGTGGCGCGAAAGCACGTCAAGGTAGTAACTGCCCGCAAGCAGGGTTAGGTTGAACGGATCATAGCGTTCATGCTCCCGGGTCGAGCCCGTTTTGACCCAGCTTAGGAATCGGCTAAAGTCATACAGCTTTCCGTCGATGACAAGGTCCACCTCATCCTTCATGAACAATTCATCGGATAATGCGGCGTGAATCCCGCGCGTTCGCGCCATGGACGGCCGCTCGTAGTCGAGATCTGTATCGTTGTGCCACCGATCCTCGTTGGCATAGAAAGGAATGAACAGCGCGTCCAGAGTCTCAGGCATATGCTTCGAGTTTTCGGCTGTGCGCCGTCCAGTGTTCCTCGAGGATGTTATGTACCGCTCGGGGGTCCTCCAGCAGACAGAGGTGTCCCAAAGACGGAAGGTAACGGCGCTCGCAGTTTGGAAGGTATCGCCGAATCAACTCCCCACAGCGTTTGAAAGCAGGAAGCTCGTTGTCTCCCACTAATACGAGAGTGGGTGTCGGAGAGTTACGCAGCTGCTCAACGCTCTGACGATGATTACTGAGGCGTCCATAAGATCCATCTTGCAGTTCCCACCAAGGATGCTTTCCAACCAATCCCCACAATCTGTTCCACAATGCCGGATGGGCTTCGGCCCCTTTGAAGATATTTGGCGGCGATTGCATCCAGAGCCGTCGAAGTTCAGGCGTAAAGCCTTCGCGACGGTAGATGGCGGCTAGCTCCTCATAACGCGCGCCCACGTCACTATCCTGCGGACCGCCCCCGAGTGCGGGGGCTCCCAACGTCAAAGACCGAAAGGAATCCGGAAACTCGATAATGATCTGAAGCCCGAGCAGCGTACCGAATGAGAGTGCCGCGATGTGCTCGATACCTCTCGCCAGTGCCGAACGTGCAACTCGCCGCGCAAGTGAAGGCAGATTCTCAGACGCAGGCAGCGGCAACGAGTAGCCGTGTCCTGGAAGATCGATGCCCGTGTGATCCCAATCCGGAAGCAGTTCCCAAAGCTCCGACCAAGCGCTCGAATCTATGGTGTAGCCATGCAGCCAAAGGACCTTGTCCCGCTTGCCCGGCGAGACACGGGCGACAAGATCCCTATCGAACAGAACAAGTGGCGTGTGCTTCATTGGCCGCGGACTCTTCGTCTTCGAAGCGCATACAGAATTTCTGGAAGGCAAGGATCAGGTCGTCTTCCGGGGTTAGCCGATTCGGCGCATCGTGGATGCGATTTTCCCAGATCACCAGATCTTGTTCATAAGCAAGTTTGCTGTCGCGCAGAAGAGCACGGATGGCTTGCTGCGAAGGCGGGCTGCCATCCTCAGTAGCGGGCGCCGCAACAGACACGCGGATGGTACAGCTGCCGTTGCCGTTCGGCGTAGATCCGGAGATCACCGTATTTTCACCCAACCGGCTGACGCACACATTTGGACTAATCACTTGAGCAAGAAATTGCATTTCCGTGCCTGCATCCTGCACCGCGCCATTGTGCCAGGCTGTTTCGAATGCCTCCGCGTAGAACGTGCCGGAAAGATGTAATTCGCCGCTGTCCCCGGGACTCAGCTTGAGATTCGGGCGGCGTTTGAGACGATGCACGGATTGAAAGTGCGCCGGGTCAAAGCCATTCTCTACGACGAGTTCAGCCGGAGCTTGTGCGGTCATAGTAAACCCAGGCACTAAGTAATGTGTTGCGTTCAGCTCTTCGAGCAGACGGGTGAGCCCGTTCTCATGCCGCTCGGACAAGAGGACGAACAATAGACCGCCAACGGCTAGTGTGCGGTAACGGGGCGTTTTAAATTGACAGTCGGAATCTGAACCGAGGCCGATGCGGTAACCATGGAACGGACAGATGATTGCGCCTCTGTCCAGCGTGCCGCCGAAGGCCAGATGAGCTCCTCGGTGCGGGCATGTTGCATTGTACGCGCCAAACTCATTTTCCTGCTTGACTAACAGAAGCCGAAGGTTGCCAATACGAAGCGGTGTGACTTTATCGCGAATCTCTCTTTCGAATCCGACCTGGTACCAACCGCGATAGAGATGCTGAGGCATCTACAGGTCCTCCCGCCTAGGTTCAACTTTCGTCCATCCTCGCCTATCCTGCCACGCCATCTTCCAGATGAGCCATCTAGGCACGAACCCGGAATGGCCGCACCCATACACTGAGAAATTTCAAAGCAGTTTTCGGAGATTATCACAACCTGCCGCACTCTTGGCCCGTGCTGCTCACGGACCTTACTTTTTGCGTTGACGTGGACGATTTCGTTCGACACCGACGTGTACAAGTCAGCAACCGGAACACGTGGCATCGCACCGGAAGTCGCCAAGTGTTCTGAACGATTTCCAGAGCGACATGTTCGGGAACATGCCACATCCGCTACTCCAAAAACGATGATCGCAGCGCCATTTATTTGCAGCGCCGTAGCGATTACTCGATGTGAACGGTCACCGGGAGCACGTGATGCACAGAATAGTGCCGCTCCTCAGGTGCATGTTCTAAAGGTTGCACGCGGCCGTTTTCATCGGTGGCGCGAGCCATCAATGTCGCCGAAGGTACATCAGCGGGTATGTTCCAGGGGTACTGCCAGCGCACCCAGCAATAGGGCTGAGGCGGATCGAGGAGTTCAGCGCTGTTCCAGCACCGACCGCCGTCCACGCTCACGCTGACGCTCGCGACGTGTGATTCGCCGGCCCAGGAACTGCCTCTTATCAGATAAACATCGCCTGCCTTGAGTCGCTCGTTTGAGGAAGGTCGCACGATCTCTGTTTTTACTTCACCAGGGCCCAAAGGAGCGAGAGTGGGATTTCCTTCTATCCTTTCCCAGTGGCTGTACTCAAACGTTTGAAAGTAACCGGCGAACGGCTCACGGCAAATTAGGAGGTGAATCAGCCACTTCACCGAAGCCATGCCGTACCATCCCGGTACGATGGCGCGAACCGGAAACCCATGGGCTTCGGGCAACTCGCGTCCATTCATTGAATAGGCAAGCAAGACATCATCATGTAAGGCCTTCGCGAGCGGCAAGCTACGAGCGAACGGGATGGATCCTGGTGTTTTCGGCTCCTTATCGATCGCGCCCGCATCAGCACCCTGCAGTACCACCTCTTGAGCATCGTGTTGAAAGCCAACTTCCGCTAGAACAAGTGAGAGCGGGACGCCTCTCCATTCGGCGTTGCCAACCGCGCCCAGGTGCCAATCGATTCCCGGCGTTGATCCGCCGAGGAACGCTCTAGCATTCCCGGCGCATTCTAAAGTCGCCACTATGCGGCGGGAAGGCATTGCGAGCAGGTCATCATAGGTGAAGTCGCGCGCTCTTTGCACTGCGCCTGACACGGTCAGACGCCAGAATTTCACGTCTATGCGCGGCGCCTCGAAGTGATTGCGGATGTAGAAGAGTTCGTTCGGAGTCAGATATGAATCGAGCGCCGCACAAGGCGACTCGAGATTCTCCGGATGGTGCTTCTTAGTTATCAGATTAGAGTTCGAAGCCATGATCTTGCTGGAACGTGTCACTTCGTCGACGTTCGGAGTTGAGCGAAATGTTTCAAAGCCGTGAGAAGTGGCGTTCTATCGTTAGGAATGACAGAAGGTTTCGTTGATCTGCCGTGTTACGGGCCAGCCGAAGAGTGCATACCTGGCGAGCAAGCTCGGGCTTCGGTTGCCAACGTTGTTGACGGAGACAGCGGGGACTGTGATGCGGTTTTGGAATCTTTCGTCTTGAAGTGATTGCACATCTGTATGCGACTGATCGTTAAGGAGAAAGATTTGCTGCATCGAAGAGAGTTTTGCAACTTGTTGAGTACAGGGGCGGCGGCATTAGCGGTCGCCGGCAGAGATACCGCGGGCCCGTTGCCGGAAGGCTTCAATAAACTCACGCAGGATTATGCCGCATTCTGCAGAACTCCAGCGAACGAGAGAATCTTTTACGCAGTCGAGAGCGGCAAGATCATGGGCGAAAAGCTAGATGATCGCAACTGGCAGCCTACGGAGTGGGGGAAGGCTCCAGAGCTCCCCGTCCCGGGCGGATCCTGGGACGGCGTCCCGATGAACTCACCTGTTCTGGGACTGAGCGGCGAAGGACCTTACCAACCCACTTGGGAATCTTTGCTCCAGTACGAAGCCCCCGAGTGGTATCGCGACGCGAAGTTTGGCATTTGGGCTCATTGGAGTCCTCAGTGCGTACCGGAAGCAGGCGATTGGTATGCACGCAACATGTACATCGAGGGCTCGAAAGACTACAAGTACCAGCTTGATCATTATGGGCATCCTTCGAAGTTCGGCTACAAAGAGCTGTGCTCACAGTGGACACTGCTCAACTGGGAGCCGGAAGAGCTGATGGAACGCTACAAGAAAGCGGGAGCCAAATTTTTCGTCGCGCTCGCCAATCACCATGACGGCTTCGACGCGTGGGACTCGAAGCACCAGCCTTGGAATTCGATCAACATGGGGCCGCATCGAGACGTGGTAGGTACTTGGGCTGCTCTGGCGCGAAAACACGGGTTACGGTTCGGAGTCACCGTGCATCAGGCCCGCAACTGGTGGTGGTTCCAGACAGCGCATGCAGCGGACAAAGCAGGCGCTTTGGCGGCTGTCGCATACGATGGTCGACTGACCGAACCCGAAGGGAAAGGCGAGTGGTGGCAGGGCTTTGATCCACACCGTATTTACGGCGTGAAGCATCCTTTCAACGCGCTTCCTGACACTTCATACGTTAAGGACTTCTACGATCGCACGCGGGACCTGCTCGACCAGCATGATCCAGATCTCCTCTACTTCGACAATTCGCTATTTCCGCTCGGCTGGGGGGGCATGAACATTGGGGCTTACTTTTACAACCACAATCTCAAGACTCGCGGCAAGCTGGAGGCTGTCGCGACTGTTAAGCAAGTGCCCGACAATTTGGCGAAAGCTGTGGTGGCGGACTATGAGCGCGGCCTGACAAATCGGATCATGCCGTATGCGTGGCAATCGGAAACCTGTATTGGCGAATGGCATTATAATCGGGCGGTGTACGACAAGCCCGGCGAGTTTGGCGGCTACACGTCTCCGCGGGACGTCGTGCATTGGCTGATTGATGCCGTCAGTAAAAACGGTACATTCGTTTTGAATGTTCCTGGAAAGCCAGACGGAACCATCGACTCGAAAGAGGAAGTGATCCTCGATCAAGTCACGGCGTGGATGCAGGTTAATCGCGAAGCTATTTACGCCACACGGCCCTGGAAGATCTACGGTGAAGGCCCGAATGTGGTCAAGGCAGGATCATTTCAGGGGCACAGCATTGCCAGTCTAGGGGCGAAAGATATCCGCTTCACGCGCAATAAGGCTAACTCGGTCATCTACGCGATTGTCCTGGGTTGGCCTCAGGAGCCGATCCATATTCAGGCGATTGGGACCTCAACGCCTACGAATCCGGGAAAAATCGAGCGGGTTGAGCTGTTGGGCACAGAACAAACGCTCGACTGGAAGCAGGAGGCGGTTGCGCTTCGCGTATCACTGCCGAGCGATTATCACCCTCGAGCCGACTTTGCCGCTTCGTTGAAACTAACGTTGGCCGGATAACGGGTTTTATGGCCAACCATCGTTAGCACTGGATCTCGACAGGAAGACTCAAGGATCGATGAGGATTATCGCGGCAGTCTCCACGTCGGTCCCAAGCCGGTAACCCACTGGCTTTCAGTGGTCGGCGTGCGCAAGAACCGTTTGCGGGATAGTGACGGGACTATCGAGGCTAAAGCCGATCAATGTGCCGGCGGGCAGCATGGCCGTTCTCTTCGTTGCTGCATATGTAATCCTTCGACCGCCGGCCGTTGATGCTGATGTGATGCCTGCACCTTCTTCGGCCCCCGCTACAGCTCCCATCACGGCACCGAACGCGGCTCCGGTGGCCATTCTGGCGCTGTTCAGAAGATTGTTGTGGCTCCCTTGTACCTCACAGATGCTGCTTTTGATCGGTACCGTGCTTTCGTCGGCCATTGTAAGGTGCGTGAGAGTTATCGTCAGATCCGAACTTCCACCGAGCACTCCTCCCCTACGGACTAGAGCCACACGCCCCAGGACGCTTGAATCGGCGTTAGATACTACGACTCCGTTCACAAGCAACGAGGAAACCAGAGTGGCGCGGAATGTATCCCCGCTTCGGTTTTGCTTGCTCGACAGGGATTCGGATAGGCGAACTCGAACAAGTGTTCCGCGAGGAACGGTAACCACTCCCACCTCCGAGCCTGCGGCCGGTACTTCCGGCTTTGAGGGTTGTTCGTTCCGTTGTTGGTGTCCTTCGGGCGCCTGAAACGGCGCAACTTGAAGCGGGACGCGCTCGGCAGTCGTACTCGGCAAGTGAGGTGGTCTCGGAGCCGTGCGGGTCTGCTCAACTTTGCCGACGTTTGGTTTGTCCGAACTGGCTGTTCCGGCTTTACCATCAACGGCGGGACTCGTTTCTGGATGATGCGCACTCGTTCCCGCGATCGCGACACTCAAAGCGCCCGACCCGGCGCTTTCAGGAGCTGGCTGCCCGTCGTCATCACTGGAGGAAGAAGTTTGCTCAGTCGTGGTGCTGTTCGGTTCTGATGAACTCGCCGCGCCACTGGTCGAAAGGCCACCCGGGCGCGAGTCCGTGGTGCCTCGCTCGTACGCCGCCCCAGGCAGCGAGGGCCGAATCGCGTGCACAGGTGACGGGTCACGAAAGACTTTTGAGAAGATCAAGCAGCCGGCAAACGCGGTCATCAGCGATAGAACGAAACATGCAACAATTTGCGGGGTCTTGTTAGCCATCAATAGATCGCGTTTACGAATTTGCCTGGTCCAGCAGCAAAGTCTATAACAATGTTCGCATCACACGTGCTTCAACGGCATTGTCCAGTCGGAGTTCGGTAGTAGGCGTGCCGACCGAGGTTGAACCTGCTTCACGCGCCCTCTGATGAACGGTAGGCTCGCCAGGATGCGTCCCGACAGACCAGTACTAAATCCAAAGTAGCTCCATACGGAAGTTACAAAAAGCTTGCAGTGCATCGGGAAAAAGCGCACAATAAGGCGCCGCCGCAGGTAAAGCAAATCTATTAGGGGGAGGATCCAATGCGGAATCATGCTCTTTTGAAGGGCTGCGCCGCTGCTATCGCATTGTTCCTGGGGGGAATCGCGCCGCTTCCGTGCGCAGCCCAAATGCCGAGTGAGCCAGGCTATCTCGAAAGTACCTGGATCAAGGTCCGTCAGGACAAGGTCGCTGAATTCAACCAGATCGCCGTGCGGGTTGCCGATGCGAACCGACACGGCAAGGGCGACAACTGGACTGCCGCAGTCGACATGTATGGGAAAGACAACTATGTCTGGATGACATCTACCCGGGCTTCCTTGAGCGAGATCGAACCCGGTATGAACAAATTTGGCGGCGCGATGAAAGAATTCATGGGGTTTTCCTGGGATCGCTTCATGGCCGAGACGTCAAAGGTGACAGACAGTTCCGGATCGGAGCTACGCGTTCGGCGTAACGAACTAAGTTGGAATATAAAGGACATGCCATCTTGGCTAGCTCAGGTGGGTAAAGCCAAATACCTTGCCACGGCCATCGTCCAGGTTAAGCCGGGCCACATGGCAGATGCCGAGAAGCAACTTATGATGATCCACGATGCGGCACAGGGCAAACCCGAAGCGATGGCGGCTGGCGTATCGCAGGTCATGTTTGGGGGGAATCCCGGAACGTTCTGGATAGTTATACCGCTCTCGGAGCTCACAGACCTTACCAAAATGGGCAGTCCCCGCAGCCTGCTGGGCGAAGAGGGGTACCGTCGGTACTCTGAGATGGCAGCCCAAAACTATGCCAGTGTCGATTACTCACTCAAGCGTTTCGTGCCGGAATGGAGTAATCCACCGGCCGCTTTCGTAGAGGCGAACCCGAAGTTCTGGAACGTGAAAGCTCCGGCGATGGCGAAACCCAAACCGCCAACAGCGACCGCCAAACCCGCTGCGACCTCCGGACAATAGACGTTCTTCGCGCTCGCTAGCAACATCCGCGCGTCGCGTCCGCGCCAGTTTGTTTGACAACCGAGGTCTGTGGCGTCCGACCGTTCCGCTCCACTCATGAGCGGTCTCGAAAAATCGTTAACAGTGACCGCCATAGACCGAGTGTTAACCTGCCCGAGTAATGAGACGCGCAGAATTCGGATTATGCGCTGCGCTCGGGTGTTTCGCCGCCCTCACGTTGGCGCAGAAGACAATTCCGAGCAGTAGCGATTACGATGTCGTTATCCGCAACGGTGACGTTATTGACGGCTCGGGCCGTCCACCCCAGCGCCTCGACGTTGGTGTTACGCGTGATCGCATTAACTTTCTCGGAAACGGTGCCACTCTAACAGCAAAACAAATCATTGATGCGAGCGGGCTCGTCGTGGCTCCCGGCTTCATTGATCCACACACCCATACTCTCGAAGATTTGTCGGATCCCAAGCGCAGCCGGAATGATCCGTATCTTATGCAGGGGGTCACGACAGTGATCACAGGCAATGACGGTGAGGGTCCCGTCGAGATCGGTGCCACCTCAGAAAAGTGGCGGACCCAGGGCATCGGCACCAACGCAGCTCTCTACATCGGGGAAGGCGCAATCCGGCGTGAGGTCATGGGCATGTCGGAAGCGGCGCCGAAGCCGGAGCAGCTTGCACGCATGCAGCAGCTCGTTGCTCGCGGCATGCAGCAGGGCGCGATCGGCATGTCGACCGGCCTATATTATGCCCCGGGCAATTACGCCAGCACCGAAGAAATCGTCGCGCTCGCGAAAACGGCCGCCCAGCACGGCGGCGTGTACGACACGCACATGCGCGATGAGAGCACATACAACATCGGTCTCCTCGCTGCTGTTCAGGAAACTATTCGCATCGGACGCGAGGCAGGTCTGCCGGTCCACATTTCGCATATCAAAGCGCTGGGCCGGGATGTTTGGGGCAAGAGCACGGATGTGATTGCACTCGTGAACCAGGCGCGCGCCGAAGGGCTCAGGGTCACCGCCAGCCAATATCCTTACGAAGCTTCCGGGTCCAGCATTACAGCCTCACTGGTCCCACGCTGGGCTGAGGCGGGCGGCAATACGGAGCTTCTGAAGCGCATCTCTGACCCGCAAGTCCGGCCGCGTCTGATTTCCGAGATGGAGCGCAACCTCGATCGGCGGGGTGGTCCGGATTCCCTGTTGATCATCTCCGGCCGTGACACGCAGATTATGGGAAAGACACTTCGCCAGATCGCTGCGCAGCACTCCGAGAGTGCTGTGGATGCGGCACTCGACATCGTGAAAAACGGAGGCGCCGGTGTAGCGTCTTTCAATATGCGCGACGACGACATCAAGAACTTTATGCGCCAGGATTGGGTGATGACCTGCTCTGACGGCTCGGCCGGCCATCCAAGAAAGTACGGCACGTTCCCACGCAAGCTACGGAAGTACGTATTCGACGAGCACGTCATCAGTCTTCCCTTTGCAATTCGCTCCAGCACATCGCTACCGGCGGAAACCTTCGGTTTGAAGGAACGTGGGCGGCTGAAGCAGGGCTACTTCGCCGATATCGTTGTCTTCGACCCAGCGACTATACGCGACCTCGCCACCTACACCGACCCGGAAGTGCTTTCGACAGGCGTACGGTATCTGCTCGTGAATGGCAAACTGGCAGTATCTGACGGCCAGATTCAAAATGTCCGTGCAGGGATCGCGCTGCATTGATTTAGGGCGACGCTCATAAAACTTGCCGCGTGATCTCGTAAGCGCGGTGGCCCGAACGTCGAACTCTTAATCCAAATCGCTAGACGAACCCGAACAGCTCGGCCGGATTTTGAACCAGGATTCGATCGCGAATAGCATTATCGTCCGTCCATCGGGCAAGCAGATTCATCAAAGCAACGTCATTTGGCTTGTGCTTACTTGTTGGATGGGGCCAGTTCGTCCCCCAAAGCAGCCGGCCCGGAACTTCTCCAATGAACGCCCTTGCGACCGGCAGCACGTCCGCGTAATCCGGTTCACCTGATTTGCTGATCGTTTCGGCGCCGGAAAGCTTTGTCCATGCTTTTCCATTTCGCATGAGCCTGCAGAGAAGAGGTAATGCTGGATCGTTGACACGAGACACATGGCCGAAATGATCGAATACGACCTGAACGGGAAGGTTTTCCCACATTTCGGCGAATGAGAGTATTTGAACGGAAGAAGCATTCACTTGAATGTGCCATCCAAATTTCGCAATGCGCTCCGACAGTGGTCTGATCATCTCCGGTGTCGTGGCTCCGGATTGCACCAGGTTGAATCGAATGCCACGTACGCCGCCTTTCTGAAGTAGGTTCAATTGATCGTCGGACACGGTTGTATCCACGACGGCAATTCCTAACGCAGTATCCGTACCTAAACGACTGAGCGCATCGAGAAGGCACCTGTTATCGACGCCGTAAGTCGAAGGTTGCACCACAATACTGCGGCTCGTTCCGAGAGTTCGTTGCAGATGGCGGTAATCAGCTACGGTGGCATCGGGCGGCCGCAGCTCTGCTCTCGGGTCCGGGGGGAACCGCGAATCGTAGATGTGATGATGCGCATCCGTTGCGTGTGCCGGCACCTCGAAATCGATCCGCTCCGAATTCGATGCCTGAGATTCCGAAAGCACACGAACCTCCTCAGCCGACGCTCCAAGCGCGGCAACTCCCGAGGCACCTAACATCTTCAGGAAGAAACGGCGATGCCCATTTTCCATTTCGAGGTGGACCTTTATGGCGTCGATCCGATAATCTGCAAATTTGTAATTGACAGAATTGGTCAGACCAGTATACCATCACTTCCAGCTAAATATACTGCTGGTCTCGACCTCCTGGCATCGTGTTCTACCCATGGGCAGCCGGCAGTTAGGAGCCTCGATGGTCTCGTTAACTCGCCTCTGTTGGGCGGTCGCGCTCTCTGCGCAATTCTCCTTTGCGGCACAGGATCTAGTTTTCCCTTACGGCGCCGTCTATTTCAGGAAATCGAACCCGCCTGAACCGGATTGGGAGCGCGATCACAAGAACGCAGCTCAGATCGGAATGAACATGTTCCGGCACTGGGTGATGTGGTCCGCCGTAGAAATTGCGCCGGGTCAATATGACTGGCGAGACTACGACCGCATGCTTGATCTGGAAGGGCGCTACGGCATAAAGGCGGTGCTTGCCGAAATGGTGACCGCCGCGCCGGAATGGGCCTTCCGCATGTATCCAGAGGCTCGCTTTGAGGCACAGGACGGGTACAAAGGCGTCCCCGAATACTCCGGTTCCAGTGCGACCGGAGGGTTTCCGGGATTGTGCCTTGACAACCCCGATGTTCGTGCCCGTGCAGGGGCATTTTTGAAAGCCCTCGCGACCAGATACAAGGATAATCCCGCCCTCTATGGTTACGACTTGTGGAACGAAGGCAACACGAGCGGCGGTGCGGGCGTTTACTTTCAGACCGCATCGAGTGCTTACATCCCGAATGAACATCACGGCACCGGAGTTGGGCGCATGTATTGTTACTGCCCGGCATCCATAGCGGAGTTCCGAAAATGGCTGGAGAAAAAATACGGCAGCTTAGATGAATTGCGGAAAGCATGGCGGCGTTACAGCTTCGCCGACTGGAAAGACGTTCAGCCGTCCCGCACTGGGGGGCCGTATCCTGATTGGCTCGATTGGGTGGAGTTCAAAGAGGATCGCGCGCACGAACTGCTCCGCTGGCGTAAAGAAATAATCCGCTCGGTTGACACGAAAAACAAGATCACGATGCATGGGCTCGCTTATGCGATCGAGTTGCTGCCGAGCGCTTCCGCGAACGATTGGCGCGCTGCCGCCGAGGTCGACAGTTACGGTTTTACCTGGGTAAACGCGCGCAAGGGGAACGAGCCATGGAAGCAGTATCACGCGGTTGACCTCGTTCGCGCCGCTTCGCGCGGCAAGCCGTTTTGGCATGCCGAAATGCAGGGCGGTCCTCTTTGGCTCGCATCCGAAGTAACGAACCGGCCGCTGGAGGATGCTCGGAAGCCCGACGCCGACGATGTTCGCGTATGGAACCTGGTCTCGATGAGTGGCGGCGTTAGTGGCGTGCTTTATTTGCGCTATCGACCTCTATTGGACGGTCCGCTATTCGGCGCATTTGGCCCCTTTGCGATGGATGGTTCGCCCACGCCGCGATCGGAAATGGCGGGTAAGTTTGCGAAGTGGGCAAACGCAAATCCGGATCTTTGGAAATCCCCTCCCGTGAAGGGAGATATCGCCATCGTTTTCGTTCCGGAAGCAGAACGGTTTAACTACGCGCAGCAGGGCAACACATCTTATTACGCAACTTCAGCACGCGGCGCTTACAAAGCATTCTTCGACTCAGATATTCAACCTGATTGGGTGCACATCGACAACATCGAAGAATACCGCGCCGTCTATCTGCCCTACCCGGTTATGGTGACCGCAAAAACTGCTGCGAAACTGCGAGCTTATGTACAGAACGGCGGCACGCTCATCAGTGAAGGCCTTCCCGGGTACTTCGGTGATGGTGGCCATGCAGGCGCGACCCAGCCGAATCTCGGGCTACAGGACGTGTTCGGAGCGACGGAGCAGGATGTGGACTTCACACCCGACCTGCTCGAAAATCTCACTCTGCGGGTAGACGGTCACACCATCGGGGGCCGCTACTTCAAACAGGTCTATCGTCCCACGACGGGAAAAGCGATAGGACAGTACGCGAACGGCTCGGTTGCGGCGGTTCAAAACCGTTTCGGAAAAGGAACCGCCATCCTGATCGGCACATTCCCAGGGGCTTCTTATTTCAAGAAGCCGACCGAGGAGGCGCGAGCGTTGTTTCAGAGTCTGCTTCCGGAGAAGCAACACGTGACTGTCAGTGACTGTCAGGTAACAGCGCGGCTGCATCAGGGGTCCGGCGGCAGCTTTCTTTGGGTCGTGAACCCTACGCGTGATCCAAAGTCCGTTTCGATTCACGTAAATAAGGGAGCGTGGAAATCGGGTACGGACATGTGGGGCGGCAACAACGCGCAAGTAAACGGTGACAGCATTCGTGTCACTGTCCCGGAAAGAGATGGCGTTGTTTTGCGATTGGAATAACGACGCAAGGAGAGGATCTCGTGTTAACAGGAATTCGAATATTAGCTGTTTGTGTTTTGTTGGGATCAATCGCCCGGGGTCAGGTGTCGTCCGGGACAATCGTCGGTGTCGTGGAGGACGTTAGCGGGGCTGTTGTCGCAGGCGCGCGAATTACCATCCGAGAAGTCACGACAGGTGAATCGCGCGATGTGCAAACGAACCAGGTGGGTGAGTTCACCGCAACCTTTTTGAAGCCCGGCAACTACGCCGTAACCGCTTCGGCTAGCGGTTTCAAATCGAAAGCACTCACCGGCGTGACGCTGGAAGTTGACCAGACAGCTAATCTGAGGATTCAGGTCGAGCTTGGGTCGCCCACCGAGACGGTGGAAGTGACGGGTGCCGCACCGCTGGTTGACTCCGCCACCTCCTCGCTGGGCCAGGTTATCGAAAACAAGCAAATCGTCGATCTGCCCCTGAACGGTCGAAATCCGTTTGCGCTTGGATTGTTGTCCGGCAACACGACGCCGATGTTCGGCATGGGATCGAACCTACCCTTCATCGCCGGCGGCGGCCGTTTCTCTGCGAATGAAGTCACGCTCGATGGCGTGGACAACAACACGGTCTCTAACGCCGGAGCTATCGGCAGAAATGGCATAGCATTTACGCCATCTGTCGATGCCGTACAGGAATTCAAGGTCAAGACCAGCACGTTCTCGGCCGAGTTCGGCCATGCCGCCGGAGCCGTCATAAACGCAACTGTCAAGAGCGGCACCAACGAGTTTCACGGGACGGTATTTGAATTTCTGCGGAACAACAACCTGGATGCAAACAACTTCTTTACCAATGCGGCCGGTCAGCCTCGCGCTCCGTTTCATCAGAATCAGTTTGGCTTTGCCGCGGGCGGGCCGGTAGTTTTGCCGAAGCTCTACAACGGACGGAACCGCACATTCTTCTTTGCTGATTACCAAGGCACTCGACAGAGTACGTCCGCAGGCAGTTCGATTACCGATGTTCCCCCCGCGGCGTTACGGTCAGGAGATTTCTCAAAAGTCAGCACAATCATCTACGACCCGGCGTCGCGGCATATAGGTCCCACAGGGTTGGTCATCGCAACACCGTTCGCAGGCAATATCATTCCGCAGAATCGCATCAACACCAGCGCGAGCGCAATTACGTCACTCATCCCTCTCCCCAACTTTGGAAGCGCGGGCGCCCTGGCCCGAAACTACTTTTATCAGCCAAGCCAATTCTCAAACACAGATCAAGGCGATATCCGCGTAGACCAAGCCATCTCATCGAAGAACAATTTCTATGCTCGATTTTCGATCGGTGCAAACGCACAACCGGCTGTCGGCACTTTTCCGGGCTTTATTGGCGGCGGCACATCGTCTATTAATAACAGCGCCCAAGGTGTGATTTCAGACGTACACATATTCACTCCGGCATTGATCAATGAATTCCGGTTCGGCTATGTCCGTCATAACGGAAGCTTATATGGAACGGGCCAGAACGGCGTTTCTTTTGCGCAAGAGCATAACGTCGCACTGTTTCCGGCGCCGCTGCTCGGATTTCCTAGCATCGCCTTCAATTACTCAGGCCAACTTTCAGGCACTTCGGAGTTCTCCGGATGGGGCGGTGGGGATCCGAACCTGAACATAGAGAACCGGTTCCAGTGGTCAGACAACGTCAGCTGGACCAGAGGGGCGCACGCTCTCAAGTTCGGCGCTGATATCCGGCGCGCCCGTTTCGACACCTTGAAGGGGACGCCATTCTTTGGGCAGGAGATCTATGGAGCCACCTTTACCTCGAGTTCCAATGCGCCCGGGTCAGGTTTGCCCTTTGCGGACTTTCTTTTGGGATACCCCAGCTTCATTCAGGGGACGCCCATGCTCGATTGGGGACGGCAGCGCAGCATCTACACCGGTTTGTTTGCTCAAGATGACTGGAAGGTGACAAAGAACCTGACGCTGAATCTCGGTTTACGGTATGAGCTATTCACTCAACCCGTTGATGCTCGCAATCTCGGCAGTCTGTTCAATATTGCCACGGGGCAGTACGCGTTGCCAGGTAAAGGCGGGTATTCGCGAGCCATCGTCGATGGAGATCACAACAATTTTGGACCGCGGGCGGGGTTTGCATGGCAGGCTCTTCCGAAGCTCGTGGTCCGAGGCGGCTACGGCCTGTTTTACGGCGAGCGAGATCAGAATCAGCAAGTCACTCAGTTCTCAGGGAATCTGCCGAACGTGCCCACCGTGTCATTGCCAAGCGTATCCGCGACGCAAACTGTAGCTCCGCCGTTTACTATCAACACCCCAATCAACGTGGTTCCAACCGATCCATCGCTCGCCTCTTTCACGCCCGCCAGTCCATTTGTCGGCACAATACGTACGGCTGGATTTCACGATGCTCGCGACCCGATGCTACACCAATTCAATGTTGACCTGCAATACCAGGTCACTTACTCCATTCTTCTTGAGGCATCCTATAGCGGGGCGCTCGGTCGTGATCTTTCGTCGCTTTTCATCAACGAAAATCAAATTCCGTTTTCTCAGGCGCTGACGGGGGCCAATAAACAGGTAAACCGGCCGTACCCCAACATCAACGGAACGGTGCTGACGACATTTTCAACCGCCAGCAACGATTACAATGCGGTCAATTTCCGAATGGAAAAGCGCACCACGAAAGGGCTCGCTTTACTGATCAACTATACGATTCAGAAGAACCTGGAATCCGGCGGCGCGGGACCCGACGCTTATGTCCAAAACGGTGGAACCAGCGTAGCCATGGACACTTACAATCTCTCGAGAGAGCGCTCCTACGCTCCTATCGATGTCCCGCAGATCTTCTCCGGAAGTGCTGCGTATGAGCTGCCGTTCGGACCCGGAAAACGCTGGCTGACGCGGGGAGGGGTATCTGGCAAGATCCTCGGTGGCTGGCAGATCAACACGATCATCACTCTGCGCGGCGGCTTCCCCACCGATATTCGAACGAACGTGTTGCCGCCGATCTTCAACACTTTCAACGTCGCTGATCGCGTGATCGGACAATCGATGGTGCTGAGTAATGCAGGCGTCGACGGATATTTCAATCCAGCGGCATTCCGTGTTCCCGGTACGGTCCCGAGTGCAACGGGTGCGCCGATTCAGCTATTCGGTGATGCCGCGCGTCGCGTTGCACGCGGCCCGGGATCGACAAACGCCGATGTATCTATATTCAAGAACACCAATCTCGGTGAGCGAGCAATGCTCCAGTTCCGCGCAGAGTTTTTCAATTTTACAAACACGCCAACGTTCTTCCTACCTTCGGCAAATAGTCCCACCCTGACGTGCATCGGTTCGCCGGGAAGCGCGTGTAACGCAAACAATCCCGCCTTTGGCACGCTTTCGAATGGCACCGCGACGGGAAGGCAGATCCAGTTCGGATTGAAGCTCTATTTTTAAGCGCAAGAGGTCCTGATTTGCGACTACTCAGAACCCTACTGATTCTCGGCGCTGTTGCCCAAATAGGCCGCGCGGCGGCACCCAGCGAGGCTAAACCGGTATTCCCGTACGGTGCCGTTTACTTCCGTAAATCGAATCCACCGGAATCGGATTGGGCGCGCGATCACGCGACCGCGTCTCGCATCGGAATGAATACGTTTCGCCACTGGTTTATGTGGTCGGCCATCGAAGTTGGACCAGGCAAGTACGACTGGCGCGACTACGACCGAATGATGGACCTCGCCGCGCAGAACGGAATCAAAGTTGTCATCGCCGAGCTCATAACCGCTGCGCCCGAATGGTTGTTTCACAAGTATCCACAAGGCCGTTATCTCGCAAGTGACGGAACCGTACTGAACAGCAGCATCGGCGGGAGTAGCGCAACCGGCGGTTTCCCCGGATTATGTCTCGACAATCCCGAGGTGCGTGCGGAAGCCGAGAAGTTTCTGGTCGCGCTCGTCGAACGCTACCGCAATCACCCGGCGCTACTTGGCTACGATCTCTGGAACGAGAACACGTATTTGGGTGGCAATCCTCGAAAGATGTACTGCTACTGCGACGCTACCAAGCGCAAGTTACGAGAGTGGCTTCGGCATCGCTATGGAACGCTGGAACAAACCGCCCGTGTTTGGAACCGGTACAGCTATTCGACCTGGGACGATGTTGAACCGCCCTACGATTTCGGAGGATATCCCGATAGCCTCGACTGGCTGCAGTTCCGCATCGATGATGCGTTCGATCTCCTCCACTGGCGATCCGAGCTCTTTCGCAAACTCGACGGAAAGCATTTGGTCACGGCGCATGGCGTAGCGGGAACACTCGAGTCATTGCCCTCAAACGCACATGACGAATGGCGATCAGCATCCGAAGTCGACACTTGGGGTTTCACTTTCGTCGCATCCCGCAAAGGTGACGAGCCATGGAAGCAGTTTCAGGCCGTCGATCTTGTCCGCGCGGGCGCTCATGGGAAGCCATTCTGGCATGCGGAAGCCGAAGGCGGCCCGCTGTGGATGCAGCCGCAGGTGATTCACCGCCCCCGTGACGATGGGCGCATTCCCGACGCCAACGACGTTAGACTCTGGAACTTGGTATCGTGCGCGGGCGGAGCCACGGGCATTCTGTATCCGCGCTGGCGGCCCCTTCTTGATGGACCTTTGTTTGGCGCTTTCGGCCCATTTGCGATGGATGGTTCCGTGACACCGCGTGCCGAAATGGCCGGCAAATTTGCACGTTGGGCAAATTCCCATCCAGACATCTGGAAATCGCCTGCTGTCAAGGGCGATGTGGGCCTGGTTTTCATTCCTGAATCGGAGATGTTTAACTACGTCCAGCAGGGTGACACCAACTTCTATGCCGAATCGATCCGGGGCGCTTATCAGGCCTTCTTCGATTCCAATATTCAGGCTGACTTCGTTTCACTCGATGACATAAGTCAATACAAACTGATCTATGTGCCCTACCCCCTCATGTTGAAGCAAGAGAGCGTTGCGAAACTGCGCGCCTACGTGGCAGCGGGCGGAACGCTGGTTAGCGAAGGGCTGCCGGCATATTTTGGTGATCACGGTCACGCCGGTACTACGCAGCCCAACTACGGACTAGACCAGGTATTCGGAGCGCGCGAGCAATACGTGGAGTTTACACCCGACCTTTTAGACAAGCTTGTTGTTGAAGTAAACAGCCGTTCGATTTACGGTCGTTACTTCCTCCAAGAGTTTGAGGCTGTCGGTGGCCACCCGGTTGGACATTATCAAAACGGACATATCGCAGCCGTCGAAAATCGCTACGGTAAGGGACGGACGCTTTTGATTGGTACGTTTCCAGGGGCTGGTTACTACCTTCATCATGCTTCTGAATCGAAGGCATTCTTCGCGGATTTGCTGAAGCTGGCCAACGTGCAGCAACACGTTCGCGTCGACAATACGGAGGTCCAGGCACGCCTCCATACTGGTCCAGGCGGCAATTACCTCTGGATCACAAATCCAACCAGGAATTCCAAGACGATCACTGCCTCCACCTATGGCGATGGGTCAGAGTTTCACTCGCCCGTCGACGTATGGGAAGAACGGAGCATTTCGGTGAACCGTCGCGATTTAAAGGTCACAGTAGACGCTCGCGATGGCGCTGTCATTGCTCTCCGTTGACTCAGAGTATTGAAGTGGCTCGTCGACGCAAATGATAGCCGGTGAGTGGATGTGATGTTGAGCTGAGCGGAGCGGCAAGTAAAATAGTCAACTGCTTGATCTGAGGAGCGATGGTTCGATTCCATTCTTACGTGCTGCTGGTTCTGCTGGGCGCGGCCCAACCAATCCCCGCCCAGCGCGCGCCCATCATCCGGCAACTCACTTTCACTCCCTATGATTCGAGTGATATCTATGACGTCGGGGAAACGGTCGGTTGGACGGTGACACCGGGTCCCGTCTCGCCCACTTACCGCTACCAATGGATCATTCGACGGAACAATGCTGTCGTTCTCAAGGAAGGGAAACTCGACTTGTCTTCCGGGAGCGACAAGATAGAAATCGTCGGCGATCAGCCAGGCATGCTCTATGTCGCCATCGAGCCTTACGGCGAGCTTGCTCCGAATGACAGGGCTCTCCCGAGTTCTCGGCAACCGGCTTCAGATAGCAAGCCCGCCCCCGCGTACATCGGTGGCAATACCGGGCGTAACAACGGATTGTATGCGGTCGGAGCAGCGGTTGCGCCTACAAAAATTGGGCTCTCGACACCGTCTCCATCCGATTTCGATGCCTTTTGGGACGGCAAACTGGAGGCACAGGCGAAGATCCCGATCAATCCCCTGTTATCGCCGGTCGAGGCTGACGTGCCAGGCGTAGACATGAGTATGTTCGTTCTGGACGCGTTAGGATCGCATGCGCACGGCTATGTCGCCAAGCCGGCCAAACCGGGCAGGTTTCCCGCGGTGATCCAATTGCAGTACGCCGGCGTGTATGCACTCAATGCTCATGCGGACGCCGTGCGCGCCGCCCAAGGCTGGCTTCTGCTCAATGTTGACTCGCATGACAAGTCACCGGCTGATCCATCCGGCAACATTCCACGGAACTACCAGACAATCGGCAACACAGATCGCGACAAGTCGTATTTCCTGAATATGTATCTGCGAGATTCGAGAGTGCTCGACTATCTGCTGACTCGACCCGATTGGGATGGCACGACTATTGTCGTGATGGGTGGCAGCATGGGTGGGCAACAGAGTCTCGCGCTCGCTGGTCTTCGCCCCGAGAAAATAAGCGCGGTACTCGTTTGCGTTCCGGCCGGCGCGGATACAAACGGCAATCTCCACGGACGCAAAGCGGGCTACCCGAACTGGCCCTCCGACAACCCGGACGCGATGAAAACGGCACTGTACTTCGACACCGTGAACTTCGCTTCACGAATTAAAGCCCCGGTTCTGGCAGGTATGGGCTTCATCGATACCGTTTCTCCGCCCGCCGGGATTTGGACGTTGCTGAATCAGATTCCTGGCCCCAAAG
>JAFAUR010000453.1 GCA_019243205.1 Acidobacteriaceae bacterium
CGTAATCGAGACGCCCGACGGGATATATGCGTTCGTTCAGCCCCTTGAAGAACGACATCACGGTCTGGCGGCCCTGCGGGTCTCGAACGGTGCTGATCACGTTCTTCGGTTTATGGAAGGCGTAGTAGACGTGGTGCTCCGGGGCTCTTATAACCTGCCCGTCCACTTTCACGCGGTCGACTGCGAGATCGGCCTTTGAGCCAAGTTCGGTGACGGTTTTCCCGTTGACGGAAACGCGTCCGGCGACGATCAGCTCTTCCGCTTTGCGCCGACTGGCGAAGCCGGCATGCGCGAGGATCTTCTGAAGGCGCTCCTCACTCATCGGACCGGGGGGATTCTTCGGTGGGCTGGTCCTCTGGCGAAGGATGTGGAGGAGTTGCCTCGACGGCCGGGGCCGGCTCGCTCGCGTCCTCGGAGTCGGCCATCGCCAGTCGTCCGAGCTCTTCGAATTCTTTGAGCGTGGGCAGCTCGGCGAGCGAGCTTAGTCCGAACTGGATGAGGAACTCGCGACTGGTCTTGTACATGATCGGCTTGCCAAGAACGTTTTTGCGTCCGGCAGTCGCGACCAGTTTGCGATCGAGGAGAGTTTTCAGAACACCGGCGCCTTGTACGCCGCGGATCTCCATGATCTCGGGCGCGGTCACGGGTTGCTTATAAGCAATAACGGCAAGCGTCTCGAGCGCGGCGAGTGAGAGCTTCAACGGCGGTTGCAAGCGCTTGACGAACATGCGAATCGATTCGTGGTGCTCGGGCTTGGTGGACATGCGATACCCGCCGGCAATTTCTCGCACGGACAATCCGCGATCGGGAGCGCTGTATTCCGTTACCAGCTGAGCCAGGATCGCCTTTACAGTGTCGAGAGGCTGCCCGAGGGCGGCGGCGATCTGATCGGCACTGAGCGGCTCGTCGGTGATGTAGATGACCGCTTCGATGATCGCTTTCAAAGCGGCGGATGAATCAGCCGCAGGTTGATTCGGCTGGATGGCTTCGGCAATAAAAAGGCTTTCCTGGTCGGCAGGCAGCGGCGCCGGTTCACCTACGTCAACGTCCGGCTGATGATCAGCCCTTGTGACCTCGGGATCCTGAGCATCAACCTGCTCTTCAGGGTTTGCTGGCTGCTCTTTTACCTCTTCGAGACTCAAGTTCAGCTGTACTCCCCGTCAAGCACCGCCAGTTCCTCAGCGCTCTCGCGCGCTTCATCGAAGCCGCTGCCTTTCCTCAGACCGATATCGCCGAAGGCCTCTCCCTGCGTGAGCTGAACGGCCTGACGTTTGACCAGTTCGAGGATCGCGAGGAACAGGCAGATCATTGCGCGCTTGCTGCGCTGTTCTTCGAACAGTTGAATCACCGACACATCACCAGAGCGGCGCGATCGAGTGAGCTGGTGGCGCAGAAACGCGATCATGTCGGGAACGCTTATGTCGTCGCGATCGAGCTCGTAAACCGGACGGTCCTTTACCCGTTCGAGCACAGCCTGGAAGGTACGAACGAGATCGAAGATCGTGACCGCCAGCCCCGGACCTTCGTCCTGGTTCAGAAACTCTTCGATCCGCGGATTCGACCAGACTGCGTCCTCGATCACTCGTTTGGCCTGCAGCATCTCGGCGGCGTTCTTGAAGCGCTCATGCTCGATGAGCTTCTCAACCAGCTCCTTACGCGGATCTCCTTCCGGAGACATTTTCTCCAGTTCGGGATCGCGCGGCAGCAGCATGCGGCTTTTGATGTGAATGAGCGTTGCCGCGGTGAACACGAACTCGGAACTGAGCTCGATGTCCAACTCTCGCGCCTTCTGCATGTACTCCAGGTACTGAGCCGTTATTTGCGCGATTGGAATGTCGTAGATGTTAATCTGCTGCTTACGAATCAGGTCCAGAAGCAGGTCGAGAGGGCCCTCGTATTGTTCCAGATGGAAGTTCAAGGCCGACGACACTAGCTACACCATAACATGCAAAACGACTGTTTCGGCCTTTTCAAACGCGGCCTGGCAGGTCTGCGGTTCAGAGTTCCGAAAGTGTGTTGATGGTCAGCGGACGACGCGATTCGTAGGCCGCGATGGGAGGCTCCTGCGCTAGGATATAGCCGAGTTCATCGACTCCTTCGAGCATGCATTGGCGCGCGAACTCGTCGATCGGAAAAGTGACTTTTTGGCCATTGGGAAGCGTCAACGTTTTTTCTTCGAGATTGACGTTGACGGTCACCTCCGGGTTCGCCGAAACGGCCGCGAAGAGTGCCTTGTGTGCCTCAGGAGGAACAACGATGGGTAGCAGTGAGTTCTTCAACGCGTTGCCACGGAAAATGTCGGCGAAAGAAGTGCTGATGACGGCGCGAAAGCCGTACTGCGTCAGTGCCCAGGGAGCGTGTTCGCGCGAACTGCCGCATCCGAAATTGTCGCCGGCGAGCAGCACTTTCGCAGCGTGGCCTTCCGGGCGGTTGAGAATGAAATCCGCCCTGGGCTGGCCGGATTCTTCGTAGCGCCAATCGCAGAATAGGCTGTCGCCCAACCCGGTTTTGGAAGTCGTTTTGAGAAAGCGCGCCGGTATGATCTGATCGGTGTCGATGTTGTCGATGGGCAGCGGAGCCAAGCGGCCGGTGAAAGTGGTGAATTTTTCCATCGTCGTTTAGAGGATTGTCCGGACGTCGGTAACTACACCAGTGACTGCGCTGGCGGCGGCAGTCAGCGGGCTTGCGAGGAAGGTACGTCCGCCCTTGCCCTGGCGGCCTTCGAAGTTACGGTTGCTGGTGGATACGCTGTACTCACCAGGTGCGAGCTGATCGCCGTTCATGGCAATGCACATGGAACAGCCGGCTTCGCGCCAATCCGCGCCCGCTTCTTTGAAGACGCGGTCCAACCCTTCGGCCTGCGCTTGCTTCTTGACTTCCTGTGAACCGGGCACGACCATTACGCGCACATTCGGACTGACTTTTCGGCCCTTCAAGATCTGAGCCGCGGCACGCAGATCGGAGATGCGCGAATTCGTGCAGCTGCCGATGAAGACCACGTTGACCGGATGACCGAGTAGCGGTTTGCCGGGGGGAAGGTCCATGTACCGTAGCGCCTTGCCGAGCGAGTCGCGCTCGAGCGGATCGCTGAGCGAGGATGGATCGGGTACGGGTGCCGTGATCGGAATGCCCATTCCGGGATTGGTGCCGAACGTAATCATCGGTTCGAGTGCCGAGGCGTCGATGTCGATCCGCTTGTCGAACCGAGCACCTTCGTCGGTCGGGAGTTGACGCCACAGCTTGAGTGCGCGCTCCCACTCCGCACCTTTCGGCGCGTGCGGACGTTCGGAAAGGTATTGATACGTAATGTCGTCGGGCGCAACCAGGCCAGCGCGTGCGCCGCCCTCGATCGACATGTTGCAGATGGTCATGCGCTCTTCCATGGAGAGAGAGCGAACGGCTGAACCGGCGTATTCGAATACCGATCCGGTGCCACCGCCGATTCCGATTCGGGAAATCAGATTGAGGATGATGTCTTTCGCGCCGACTCCGGATTTGAGGGTACCGTCCACGCGGACTTCGTAGGTCTTCGAACGGCTCTGCAGCAGGCACTGACTTGCGAGCACGTGTTCCACCTGGCTGGTCCCGATCCCGAATGCGAGCGCGCCGAACGCGCCATGGGTAGCGGTGTGGCTGTCGCCGCAAACAACCGTCATGCCCGGCTGCGTAAAGCCTTGCTCGGGGCCGATGACGTGAACAATTCCCTGCTTATTGCTGCGCGGGCCGTAGAACGGGATGCCGAAGTCGCGACAGTTCGTCTCGAACTGAACGAGCTGCGATTCCGCGACCTTATCGAGGATGGGAAGCGAGCGGTCGTGGGTAGGAATGCTGTGATCCGTGGTGCCGAGCGTCAAATCGGGCCGGCGGACCTTCAGACCGCGCTCACGAAGACCGGCGAAGGCCTGCGGCGAAGTCACCTCGTGAACAAGGTGCAGATCGATATAAATCAGAGTCGGCGCGCCTGGGCGCTCCGAAACAACGTGACTATCCCAAACTTTCTCGATGATGGTGCGGGGCCGTTGCCCGGCAACCTTTTCCTGCGACATAAACTATCCTGTCCGGCTTCCCATGCACGTGGGGTGCGGGGAGCCACTATCAAAACTAAACGGGAACTTTGCGTTCCGAGATATACCGGCAGAGGGCGTCACCCACTTCGGTAGTTGATGCCGGTTTGTCCGCGGGTTTGAGGTCTGCGGGAACATGCCCGCTGTTCAAAACCTCTTCGATCGCGAAGTTCACGGCAATCGCCTCCTCCGTCAGCCCGAAACTGTATTCGAGCATGGCAGCGATCGACCCCACTGCGCCCAACGGATTCGCTTTGTTCTGCCCGGCGATGTCCGGCGCGGAACCGTGCACCGGTTCGTAGAGACCAATCCAGGCTCCCGAAGGCGCCTTTGCGCCAATGGACGCCGACGGCAGCATCCCAATGGAACCCGCCAGAACAGCGCCTTCATCGCTCAGGATATCGCCGAACATGTTCTCTGTCAGAAGCACGTCGAACTGTTTCGGCCCGACCACGAGTTGCATGGCGCAGTTATCAACGAGCAGGTGATCGAGTTTGATGTCCGGGTAGTCGCGTCCAACCTCCGTGACCACGCGCCGCCAAAGTTGCGAATTCTCGAGAACGTTCGATTTGTCGATGCTGGTCAGCTTTTTGCGACGCCGCCCTGCCAACTGAAACGCCATGTGCGCGACGCGTTCGATTTCTGAGCGTGTGTACGTCATGGTGTTGACCGCGCGCTCCTCCGCACCGCTGCCGGAAATCCCGCGGGGCGTGCCGTAATAGAGGCCGCCGGTCAACTCCCGGACGATGATCATGTCGACGCCTTCGACCAGTTCATTCTTCAACGGCGACGAGTCGAGGAGGGAGCGGTAGGAGCGAACGGGGCGCAGGTTCGCATACACTCCGAGGGCTTTCCGCAGACCTAGCAGTCCCCGTTCGGGCCGCTTGTCGGGGGGCGCGGTGTCAAACTCGGGCAGACCGACGGCTCCGAGGAGCGTGGCATCCGCTTTTAGAGCCAGTTCCTTTGTCTCATCCGGGATAGGCGTCCCACGCTGGTGAATCGCGATTCCTCCCAGCAACCCCTCGTTGAGTGTCAGGCTGTGCCCGAAAGAGTCCGCAACAGCTTTAAGAACCCTAACGGCTTCACGCGTGACCTCGACGCCGATACCGTCTCCGGGTAAAACCAGAACGTTTAGCTGCATCAGAGGCTATCTACGGACACGGGCTCCGCTGCTGGAGCGGAGTCGAGAACATCGTGAACCAGCGCGATTATCTCTTCGTTGCGAAGGCCCTTCTTCTTGTCGGCTGCATGAGTGAAACGGGCGTAGAGTTCGTCGAGCAGCTGCGGAGAGAGGCTAAAGCCGAGATCTTCGGCGCGCTTCTTTAACGCATGACGCCCGCTGTGTTTGCCGAGGACCAACCGGGTCTCGGGCACGCCGACACTGGCCGGAGTCATGATCTCGTAAGTAGTCGGTTCTTTCAGGTAGCCGTCCTGGTGAATACCCGCCTCGTGCGCAAACGCATTCTCGCCGACGATGGCCTTGTTCGGTTGCGGTCCGAAGGTGATGAAGCTCGAGAGCAACTGGCTGGTGGCGTACAGTTTTTCGGAGTGGATTTTGGTTTCGAACGGAAGTCGGTCGTTGCGAACCTTCAGTGCCATGACTACTTCCTCCAGCGCCGCGTTGCCCGCGCGCTCTCCGATGCCGTTGATTGTGCATTCAATTTGGCGCGCCCCGGCTTCCAAGGCAGCGAGCGAATTTGCGACAGCTAATCCAAGGTCATCATGGCAATGGACGCTCACGGTAGCGCGGTCACCGAGACAATTCACCATGCGGCTGATCAACTGTTTGTACTCTTCCGGAACAGAAAACCCGACCGTGTCGGGCAAGTTTACAGTGCGCGCTCCCGCTTCGACGACGGCCCAGCAAATCTGCTCGAGGTAATCAGGATCCGTCCGTGTAGCATCTTCCGCCGAGAATTCGACGTCATCCGTGTAACTCCGCGCCAAACTTACCGCGGACACGGCATCGTCGAACACCTGCGCCCGGCTTTTTCTCAGCTTGTACTTCAAATGAATGTCACTGGTTGCTATAAAAGTGTGAATCCTAGGACGCTTTGCATGCTCTAATGCTCTTGCGGCATATTGAACATCACCAGTCGACGCTCTTGCCAAAGCAGCCACTTCTACCCACGGAAAATGACGACTTACCGCATCTACTGCTTGGAAATCTCCTTCGGAGGCAATGGGAAACCCAGCTTCGAGGACATCGACGCCGAGGTCGACGAGCTTCTCAGCCATCGCCAGCTTCTCCGATTGCGTCATTGTGCAGCCCGGGGATTGCTCCCCGTCGCGAAGGGTAGTATCGAAGATGTAGATGCGGCTCAAGTGCGACGCTCCTGTTCGGAAGACTTAACACCATCGTAAAGTGTCCGCGTAGAATTATGCAAATTTATACTTTTGGATCGAAGTATTAGATACAATGATGCAATAAACGCCTAAACCGGCTGGCGTTATGGAACTATATCCTTTAAAAGTTTTCCTCACAGTAGCGACCGAGCGTAGTTTTTCGCGGGCGGGCGAAAAACTGCTCCGCACTCAGCCCGCCATTTCGATCGCGATTCAGCGTTTAGAGAGTGATCTGAAGGAGAAACTCATTGACAGGTCAGGACGAGAACTCCTGCTCACCGACGCGGGCCGTGTGGTGTTGGAGTTTGCGCGACGCTTTCAGAATCTCGAAGCCGACCTGGAGAACGCTCTCCGTGAGCTGAAGGACAACTACGCAGGCCGGTTGTCGATCGGGGCGAACGAATCGACGACGCTGTATTTGATACAGCACATCGAGCAATACCGCAGGCTCTTTCCCAAGATCAAGATTCAAGTCCGGCGTTCGGAATCGAGCAAGATTCCGTCCCAGCTGCTGGACGGGGAACTTGAATTAGGAGTTATCAGCTACGATCCGGGCGACGATCACCTTGCCACGCAGGTGATTTACAAGGACCGGCTGACATTGATCGTGTCCCCGCAGCATCGCTTTGCGAGCCGGCAGGAGGTCTCGATTGCGGAGCTCGATATGGAGACGTTCATCGCCCACAACGTGCTTTCGCCTTACAGGGAAGCGGTCATCCGGGAGTTTCAGCGCCAGAAGGTGCCTTTGAACATGGATGTTGAGATGCCCACAGTGGAGACCATTCGCCGGCTCGTTCAGCATAACGAGGGAGTAGCGTTCGTGCCGCGCATGTGCGTCGAGCAGGAAATCAAGCAGGGGCTTCTTTGCGAGATTCTGGTAAAGGAACTGAATCTGGAGAGGAAGATCCGCTTGGTTTATCCGGCCAGGCGGGCACTAAGCCATGCCGCCAAGGCTTTCGTCGAGCTCGTCAAGCGGGCGAGCGCGGAGCAGATTGAACCCGTTCCCGAAACGGTTTGAGCGAAGCTGAAGCTGCAATGCCCGATTCGGTTGCCATCGCGGGAGCCGGAATCATCGGGTTGTCTATTGCCTGGCAACTCGCAAACAGTGGAACCCTGATAACGGTCTTCGATGCCCGTGAGGCGGGCGGGGAAGCGAGTTGGGCCGGTGCCGGCATGCTGTCGCTCGGCGGAGAGATTGAGGCAGGCTCTGAGATAGCTTCACTGGCGATTGAATCTCGCGCCCTGTATCCCTCCTTTGTGCGAGCCCTGGAAAGCGCGTCGGGGCTTTCGATCGATTACCAGGAATGCGGTGCGTTGGACCTGGCGTACTCGCAAGAGGACTGGCAGGAACTGCAGGCGCGACTGTACGGTCAGGCGCCGTTCGAGCTCAACCACCGGGTTCTTAATGCCCAGCAGATCGCCTCTTTTTGGCCCCGCGTGCGGCGCGAGGGACTGGTCGCGGGATTGTTCTACCCGGGAGATGGCGTTGTTAATCCGCGTGAGCTAATAGCTGCGTTGAAAGTGGCATGCCGAAGAGCGGGCGTGAGCCTGTGTGAGGGCTGTCCTGTGCAGGACATTCGGGTTCAGCGCGATTCCGTCAGCGTGAAGACAGAGCGCGGGGAAGGCGATTTCGCGGCGGCGGTGGTGGCAGCCGGAGCCTGGAGCAATACCATTCGTGTGACCGGTACGCCCGAACTACCGTTCGCGGAGCCCGTAAAGGGCCACCTGATCGGCTACCTGCAGCCGGACCAAACGTGCAACACGATCATTCGACACGGGCACACATATCTGCTGCAACGTGCAAATGGTCTCTTGATCGTCGGCGCATCGATGGAACATGTCGGGTTTGATCGCCAGGTGAAGCCGGAACGCGTGACGGAACTGGTCAGGCAAGCCGCGGAAATAATGCCGCATCTGGCCGAGACAAGTCCGACGGAAGTCTGGACGGGGTTTCGTCCCGCGAGCACTAAACTTCAGCTCGGAGCGTGGGGTTCACCGCGGCTGCTTCTCGCTTATGGGCACTTGAGGAACGGGATCCTGCTTGCCCCCGTGACCGCCCAACGCATTCGAGAAGAGCTTAGCGCCAGTTTGCGAACGCACTCGTTCGTTGCTGACGAACGTCCTCAATGAGCCGAGGAACGCGCTCCCTGCGCTTGAGGAGCAGCATCAACAGATCTTCCAAAGCTGTTTCGTCGCCGTGCAACCAAGCTCCCGGGATTTCTTTTAGCGCCGCATCGATCACCTCCGCAGGGAAATTTCGGATCATATCGAGCCACGGTTGGAAGGACTCGAGGGAACGGACCTCATCGTAGACCGTTGTGCGAAAGTACAGACCGTGAATGGGCGAGTCCTGAAACTGCCAGTGAAGACCGTTGAAGGCGTAGCCGTGATCGATCATCTGGGCGAAGAAGCCGACGCGTGCGGGTGCGTCGCCCTTCAGCGGCGTCCAGGTTTTTGCCTTGGCGCGAAAGAAAACCGCCTGGCGTGAATCGGCGTTGCCGATCCATTTGTCAAACGCGAGAACACCCAGAAAGTCCACGCGGTTCTCGATCTTGCCGAGAAGCTTGTCCGGCAGGAAGTCGAATATCGCGACACGGTCCGGATTCACAGATAACCGCGAGCCGAAGTGCAGGCCCGGAGGAACAAGTTCGCGGCGCGGACCCACGGATAGATACATGTCCGGATTGTCAGCCAGAAACTCCGAGGTCAGCTCCACGACGGCCGTTTCGGGAACGTGGATTTGCAGATATCGGAGAAAAGCACAGGCAAGCCACTCGTTGATGAGAATGCGCCGACCCTGGGGGTTATTTGTGAATTTGACCACATAGAATCCTCCATTTTCGGCTTCTACAAGGTGGGCCTGCGCACCGCCTCTCATTTTTCGTATGAATCGGCGTGCACGTACGGGCATTTGCTGGGCGGACCGGGTTATTTAAGAACTCGGGGCGAGTCGAAGTCACCGAGGGCTACTGGTAGCCTAACTCTTGGGCCTTAAGGAGGATAACAAGAGAACAATGCCTGAGGATACGTCTGACAAGAAAGAACTGAGGAATTCAGACGAGGTAGCCCTCGAGTTGATGAAATTTATCGCGGTCACCACGGGATATGGCAAAGGCGTTCCCACGGCCGGCTTTGGCGGGAAGGGGCCGCGCTCATCGGAAGAGTATGCGGATTCGCTGATTGAGTTATTTGAGCGCTGCCGGACGGTTGTTCGGAAGGTGAAGTAAACCGTAAGATCCGGACGTGTTCGTACTCCGCCTGCGAACCGCGCACGTCCGGAAGATGAGACCGTTAACGCCGTCTCTTCGCTGATGATGTTTTAGCTGGTGACTTCTTGGCAGCTGACTTTTTGGCTGTCGTCTTCTTTGCCGCAGATTTCTTTGCCGGGGCCGATTTCTTAGTCGCTGCTTTCTTAGCCGCTGGTCTCTTTGTACTTGCTTTCTTAACGGTAGTCTTCCTGGCTGGTGCGCTTTGTTTCCTAGCTGTTGTTGCCGATTTCTTCACAAATTTTTTCGCTGCCGTACCGGTGGCCCTTGACCCCGATGTCTTTGCAGCCGTTTTTGACTTGCTCGCCGATTTAGGAGCCGCCGAGCCGGAAGCAGCGCTTCTTGCCCTTCCTGGTCTCGGAGCCGCTGAAGCCTTTTTTGCCGCCGGCACCGATTTGGAAGCAGCGCTCCGCTGCCCAGCGGAAGGGGTCTTCGCGGCCGTTTTGCTCGGCCCGGCTGCAGATTTCCTCGGCGCACTCTTCTTCTTTGTCGCGGGTCCCGCTTCTTTTAGAATCTCGTCTGCCGAAGCCTCTCCGCGCTTCGCGCCTTCCTCGATGCTCTCCGTCTCTTCGCCGGTATGTCCTTCTTTGCCGCCTTCGTTACCGTTACGCGCGTGAGTACGGGAAGGCTCGGGATGATGCACCGTCGTAGCAGGGTGCCCTAGCTCCTCGTCTTCGTCTACATCTTCGTCATCTTCATCGTCGTATTCTTTTTTGTCCGACTCCATCTCTACATGCTCATCCTCGTAGTCGAAGTCGTCATCTTCATCGTCTGGCTTCAGCCAGTAATCTAATCTCACGCACTCCTCCTATCGCAAATCTAATCACTACGCATCATGATGATGCAAGCAGCAAAATGATTTCACAAGCGGGGCCGAATCGCAAGCACAAATCAAAAAGCCCGAGGGTTCGAAGCTCGGGCATACTGAATCAGGATTTTATTATGTGGTCAATCCGCGGTGTTTCGCTGGCTGACTTTGCGCCGCACGGACGTCGTTGGAGCTCGACGCGATGCGACGATGTGCGTGCCGGATCGCGATGAAGACTTGCCTTTATAACTACCAGCAACCGTCGTCTTTGCACGTCCACGAACTCGAGCGCGGGGCTGAACTGGTTCGTGATATACGGCGGGAATCAAAAGCAAGTTCCCGGTCTGTAAGGACGCGTCACCATGGTTAACCTCGGCAATCCGATTAGCCGGCAGGTGATAGGCGCGCGCGATCGTATCGAGCGTATCGCCCGCTTCGACGTGGTGCAGGCGCCAAGCGAGCCGGTTCTCGGCCGGAACCGTCTCCAGGGCCGCCCGGGCAGCTTCGGCAGAACCTTTTGGAACATGTACTTCAAAGCCAGCTGGCGCGATAATGCCGATGAGCGACGGGTTTAGGTCCCGCACAGCGGAGAGCGGCTGCATAGTGGCATCGGCCACCAGGTTCAGATTGGTCGGCGAACTCAAGTGAATCGACTCGTAATCAATCGGGTCATCGAACGTCACGTCTTCGAGGCCATAGTCCCTCGGGTTCTTTGCCATGATCGTGATCGCGAGGATGATGGGCACATAGCTGGCGGTTTCTTTCGGGAGAGCGTGGCGTTTCAAAAGCTCCCAATAATCGGCATAGCCGGTACGCTCAACCGCCTTATCGACCGCTCCCGCCCCACAATTGTAGGCGGCCATGGCCAGATACCAGTCGCCGTAACGAGCTTGCAGATCTTTGAGGTACTTGGCGGCGGCCCGCGTCGCCTTTTCGGGATCGAACCGCTCGTCGACAACAGAGCTCCGACTGAGGGAGTAGATGGAGCCGGTACCGGCAATGAATTGCCACATGCCAACTGCCTGCTTATTGGATACAGCGCGAGGCAGGAAGCCCGATTCCGCCTGTGCGAGATACATCAGTTCTTCCGGAACACCTTCCTCAGCAAAGACCCTTTCAATCAGGGAACGATAGCGTCCCGAGCGCTGCAGTCCAGCAATAAGGATTTTTCGCCCGCGATCCGTGGAGAAGTAGTGAACAAAACTGAGGACCGGATCGGATAATTCGAGCGGAATGCCCGACGCCGTCTGGTTCAATTCAGCTTTGATTTTTGGCGCCAGATTCTCATCCACGGGAAAAGTCATGTGGCTGATTTCATCGATCGGAGCCTTGTCGAAATTTTCCGCTTCTTCCGCCTCTCCTGCCCCGAGTTTCTCGACATCGAAACGGTAAATGACGTCGCAGATTTCATCGAGATGCCGCTCGATCCGGCGGTGATCGGGGAGCGAATCGGGAGCAGACAGCAATGCGTCCACAGCGGCATCGAACTCGTGCCGTGCGCCGGCCAGATTGCCCTGGAAGTACATCTGTTTCCCGGTCTGGAAATGCGTGTCGGCACGCTTCAACCGCTCATCGGCTTCTGCGGTATGAGGCGCGTTCGCGTCCGAAGTTGCGCTGGCCGGCTCAGGCGAAGCGGAGGCTTCAGCGGCGTCGCCAGACACTGCGGCTCGACTCAATCCGACCGTGCAGCACAGACTTAAAGATGTTGCCGTCAGGAATACAAGTTTCAAGAGACCTGGGCGGGGGGTGAGCATCATCCGATAAGTAAACCTTATCAAAGCCAGATTCTGTAACAGAATCATCACTCTATCCTAGGGTAGAGGACCCGTCAAGGTATCTGCATGCAAAATCCACAATTTAGTACCAGCTACTAAATCTCATAGTGGAACATTTGGACCCTTCGTATCACTTATTCCCGGATATCAGCAATAAATAATCGACGCCTAGCGCGTCGGTACCGGTTGCAGTTCTCGGCTCGAGATGACGCGGTCGATCATGCCGTATTCCAGCGCCGCTTCGGGCTCCAGGATGTAATCACGATCTACATCACGCGCGATTTTCTCGACGGGCTGACCCGTTGCGTCGGCGAGTATCTCATTTAAATTCTGGCGCATACGCAGAATTTCCCGGGCGTAGATATCGATATCGGCGGCCTGCCCGCCCAGTCCGCTCATGGAGGGCTGGTGGATCAATATGCGGGAGTGGGGCAGGCTGAAGCGCTTCCCCTTTGTGCCGCAAGCGAGGAGAACAGCGGCCATTGAGGCTGCCTGGCCTACGCAGTACGTGACGATGTCGGGTTCAACCAGACGCATAGTATCCAGAATGGCCAAGCCCGCGGTGATCGAACCGCCAGGTGAATTAAGGTAGAGCGAAATGTCCCGTTCCGGGTCCTCAGCGGCCAAGAATAGCATCTGGGCGATCACGAGGTTTGCGACGTTGTCATCAATGGGAGTGCCCAGAAAAATGATATTTTCCTTCAGCAGGCGGGAGTAGATATCATAGGCGCGCTCGCCCCTGGACGTCTGCTCAACCACCATCGGCACTAGAACCGAGTTATTCATCTAAGCTCCTGTAAACTCGAAAGTTCCCGTCTCTTGCGAAATTCGAGCGGCACCCCCATGATATAAAATGTTGCGTTTGCCCAAAAGGCAGCGGTGGCGGAGAGAGGGCAGCGCAGAATCTCGTCAGGCACTCCACGAGACAATGCATTCGGAATATCGCCCGTCGCTGACGTGAAGTAGTACACCCTGCAAATTAGACTAATGTTTCGCGGCTCCGAGGCCGATGAGGTTTGTAGAATGGATTGCCTGCCCCGGTAATGAAGATATTGATTGCGGACGACAGTGCCACATCGCGCGTGTTGCTGCGTGCCGCCCTCCTCAGATGGGGGTACGATGTGCTCGTAGCCGACGACGGCACTCGGGCCTGGGAGATTCTGGCCGCGCCGGATCCCCCTGCCATGGCCATTCTCGACTGGGTTATGCCCGGTCTGACCGGTCCGGAAGTCTGCAGAAATGTCAGGGCCACCCACCGGGAACCTTATACGTACATCCTGCTGTTGACGTCGAAAAACACCAAGACCGAAACCATCGAAGGTCTGGAAGCAGGCGCGGACGATTACGTTGTAAAGCCTTTCGATGAACAGGAACTGAAGGTCAGGCTGCGAGCCGGCCAACGGATCATCGATCTGCAAATGGACTTACTTCGCGCACGTGAAGAGTTGCGGGAACGGGCGAATAAGGATTTGCTGACGATGCTGCCTAACCGGCCTGCGATTTCCGCGGCACTAGAGATGGAACTAGCGCGCTGTCACCGCGATAAGCGGACGGTGGGAGTCATACTGCTTGACATCGATCATTTCAAACGGATCAATGACACTTATGGGCACTTCGCAGGCGATGCCGTGCTGCGTGAGACGGCCTCGCGGCTGCGGGGAAATATGCGGCCCTATGATCAGGTGGGACGCTATGGAGGAGAAGAGTTCCTGGTAGTTCTGCCCAACTGCGACCTGGAACAGGCGAAGATTCAAGCCGAACGGATGCGCAACATGCTACAGGCGACCACGATGCGCGTGGACGGAGCCGAGATGCGTGTTTCGGCTAGCTTCGGGGTTACGGTTTCTGACGGTTCGGAGCGGAACTCAGAAGTTTTCGTGCGCGTCGCGGACGAAGCTTTATATAAGGCTAAGGCGGCCGGACGCAACTGCGTGACAACGCTAACGGTGCAGGAATCCAGGCACCGGAACGTCTAGGAGCGCTGCTATACTGGGCTCGGTTGCGCCCGTAGCTCAGTTGGATAGAGCGTCTGGCTACGAACCAGAAGGTCGGGTGTTCGAATCACTCCGGGCGCACCATACTAACTCATCCTCCGTTATAGAATTGCACCGGCTGAAACGTTTAGGCTTTCATCCGCTTTTCATCACTATGCCCGATACTATGCCCATCCTGCGCATTGCGGGCACGTTCCATTGCTGCCTGGACCGTGTGCAACTGCGGGTGAACATAGCGTCGCGTGATCGAAAAATCACTATGGCCTGCCAGATACGCCAGGGTGTATGGGTCCATATGTGCGGCCCAGCGTGTTAGACACGTGTGCCGAAATGTATAAAGGGGGAAGGGCTCCAATCCTGCAATCGCACATGCGCGTGCGTGTTGCTTCTTCAGACTTGATGGTTCGACATGTCCACTCTTTGTCGTAGCCGGAAACGCCCACCCGCTATCATTTCCAGAGCTCCGCATTTCGAGGATCGCCGCTACCCGGCTAGAAATGGGAATCCGCCGCCGGGCGTTCTCGGTTTTCCCGAACTGCACCTCAATCATTCCGGAGCGAACGTCGTCTGATCTCAGACGAAAGCACTCCTCCGGCCGCAATGCGCAATCATCGAGTATTGCCGCCACATCTCTTAATAGGAAAGGGTCCGCAGGCCGTGTTGGTTTATGGCCCCGTTTCGCCCGGGTGCCCTCAAGCGCCTTTCGGTAGGCTTCCTCGAAGCCGCGCCCAATTGCTAGCGTTGCGTCAAAATACCGCTGCTCTTCCGCTCCCGTGAGTACTCTGTCTCGATGATGTTCGCCCGGAAGCATTCGGACACGTGGAAGAGCTTTCTCTACTCGGCCCCACTCCTGCGCAAGCGCAAACATCCGCCGGAGTGTCTGTAACTCGCGATTGATGCTTGAAACCGCTAACCCGCAATTTCGCCTGTAACCCACGAACCCAGAAATGGTTTCACTCGTAATCCGATCGAGTCGCTCTAACGCAAGTTCAGCGTGGCTGAGCAATTGCTTCACTCCGTTTTCGTAATAAGCTTGCGTCTTCTCTTTCGAAGCGAAGGTGGAACGAACAAACGGAAGGAAATCGCCCATTGCAAACTCGTTCAATGTAGGGACGGGCGCTCGGTCCTTAAAACCCACTTCACCCTTTGCAAGTTGCGTCTTGCGCGCCGCTTCTATCTGTTCGGCTATTCTCTTATTGCTCTGTTTCGTGGTCTCACGGATCGTCTCGCCTTTCCAGGTGAACTTGTACCACCAGTTTTTCGATCCCTTTTGCTTATAGACAGCCATCTAGTTCTCCTTATATTCCGTTCGGTCCGCGCCCTGGGGGTTCAGAATGCGATTCACCATCACTCGGTGCCAAGCGACCCCGAGTGCGCCTTGCAAGCCCCTCAGAGTTCATCTGTGCCGGAATGCGGTCGTATCTTAGACCTCCCGCCCGCAGTTAATTCATTCTGTCGATAATAGCCGTTTCGCCGTCATAGAACCCGTAAGGCTTGCGTCCTTCGCAATGTCTTCGTTGCCCGCTTTCCCATTCGCGCTTTCGAACTTCGCAACACTTTGCGATTTGTCGTACTGTACTACCGCGCCCATGAGCTACCGCATGAGAACGCGAGTCGGATCGTTTTGCCATGAGGTCCGGTTCTGCAACCGACATGAAGTTGCGACCGTGCTTCTGTATATCCGCGATTACTGCCTCCTGTAGGATCAACTGATGCGCTACGCGGTCCAGCTCTTCAACAGTGATCGTTCGCACGCCGCTTGAATGGAACCTTGCCATCATCTCGGCCTACTGGCCGGTCCCTCGTTTCTCACTCCGCATATCGCTTGTCGCGGACAATTGGTGCGTAAAGCCGTGAATCTGCCTCTTGTCGCTCACTCTGAGTAGGCGAACGCCCGCGCCATGAGCTGGTTATCCGTCGCTGACTAGCACAAATGGATGCCAATTCTGCGGAGTTCATTAGGTGATACGTAGGCTCTTTAAAGCAAATACCGGCGCGATTTCACAAAAAAGCCCGCAAACCTTCAAAAGCGCTTTGTCACCTGTTCCTTCTCAGCCGGTTCACGGGTGTCACACCTGTCACGGGTGTCACACCTGTCACGGGTGTCACACCGGTCACAGGTGTCACGAAGTCCCACTGTCCCATATCCCCTTGTGTCACACTCCAATGCACTATTCACTCTCTTTCCCTCTTTTTGTGACTTTGTGACTCATAGAGAGAGAGGAAAGTATTTCGTGCCCTGTTTCGTAACCTGTCCGCCTTCGCGCATGCGCTGAAGCAGCTTGCGGATCGCGGTGGGCGTCTTCCGCAAGTCGGCTGCAATTTGTCTCGGAGTGGCCCCTCCCTCTTCGCGCAAAAGTTCCAAAATTTCGCGGCGTTCTGAATTAAGGAGTTGCAACGCATCATCCCCCAGCACTCGCCACCCCAACGGCTCCTGATCAAAGCGCAGTGCAATCGTGTTCTCTTCCGCTTCTCGCCCAGTGACGTCGATTGTTGCCTCACCTTCCGTTTTGCGCTTCATGTACAACAGACCATCTATTGCTGCGCCTATGCCGCCCGTTCCAGCGATAGCCTCAATGCCGGTATCCGCGCCGCCTTTGCGTACGTGATGAACGAGGATGATCGCGACCTTTAAGTCTTCAGCAATCTTGCGAATCCGGGTTACCTCGGCATATTGCGTCCTGAAAACGTCCGTGTCACGTTTGCCGCCTTTCAACAGAGCAGTGAGCGTGTCCAGCACAACCAGCCGTGGCTGAACTTCTCTGATCAGACTTTCCAATCCTTCCGCGCCGCCGCCCATTAACGGAGGGAGGTCGTAAACGAACTGCAGGTGCTTACTCCATTCGCCGGCATCTGTCAGTTTGCGTAACCTAGCGATTGTACGCGCCGCAGGCTCTTCAAGAGCCGCATACAACACGGGGCCGTTCCCCAGAAGTTTAGTTCCCTCCAACTCGCGCCCTCCCGCAAC
>JAFAUR010000642.1 GCA_019243205.1 Acidobacteriaceae bacterium
GATCCTCCGGCGGTTCGACTGAAGGCTGCTCCCAGAGGATCCGCACCCGGGCTGGGCGAAACAGCCGGCTAGCTTCGTTCATGGCCGAACGAAGCACCGCATCCGGCGCCTTCGCTAAATCGTACACGCGGATAGAAAACGGCTGCACGGCGGTTTCGCCATCGCTTTTACCGGATCGTGCACATGCCACCAGCGGAAGTGCGCCTGCCAGAATCGCTGCGCGTAGTGAGCTGTTCATTCCGTCCACCCCGTGATCACGAACAGCCTGGGCGAGATCAGGCGCGGTCTCCAGGGGACGAGGATTGGTTATCGCTGCTTTGCTCCTGTCGGCGTAAATCACTGGATCTGAGGCGCATGTTTCGCTGGCTGTCTTGGCTGGCGCAGGCTTTCGGGCCCATTCGCCGGAGTCAGGACAGGAAAGTGACTTGTCGAACTGCGAAGGAAGGATTATGATTCCAGAGTTACCAAGCGGACTGTATGCCGTTAATGGAGCAGCAGCAACCGGCTTTTCAGTTCGGCGCCTTCGAACTGAACCCGCACACGCGGGAGCTGCGAAAGCACGGCATAAAGTGGAAGCTGCAGGACCAACCTCTTCAGATCCTGCTTGTTCTGCTGGAACGTCCCGGCGAAGTCGTCAGGCGCGAAGAGATTCAGAGGCGGCTGTGGCCCGAGAACACGTATGTCGATTTTGACAACGCGATCAACAGCGCCGTTCGGAAACTCCGGGATGCGCTGAACGACAGCGCCGAGAATCCCAGGTTCATCGAAACGGTGGCTAGGCGGGGGTACCGGTTCATCGCCCCAGTGAATGATCGGGCGCACGTTGTCACAGTGGAGAAGGTCGAGCCTGAAGGGAAACAGCGGCGACTTGCGATCGGAAAACGGTCTTGGATTGCGGTTGGGGCGGTTCTGATTCTGGCAATCGCTGCCGGCGTTCTTTACAAAGTGTCTATCGAGCGAAATCGGAGCGACAGAGATGTTTTGCCGGCTCCGGTGCCGCTGACCACCTATCCGGGATTCCAGTGGTCACCGAGTTTCTCGCCTGATGGAACCCGAGTGGCGTTTACGTGGGACGAACGAGGCAAGCGGCCTGCGAGCATCTACGTCAAGCTGATGGGGCCCAGCGATCCAGTGCGGCTGACCTCCGGTGAAGAGACTGATTTTGCGCCGGCGTGGTCACCGGATGGACGCTGGATCGCCTTTTTGCGCGCCAAAGGGCCGTTCAGTGCGGCGATCTTACTGATTCCCTCGCTGGGTGGCACGGCGAGGGAGTTGGCGCAGTTGCAAGTCCGCACATCTCGACTTTTCTACTACGGATGGTGGACTGCGACCCCTCCTTTTCTGGCCTGGTCTGCAGACGGGAAATGGCTGCTGGCACTCGAGGAAAGCGATTCAGAAGAACGGACGCGAGAAACACCCTTGCGGATTGTACGGATTTCGGTTGAGAGTGGAAAAAAGAATGCGTTTGCGCTTTCGGTGGATGGGGATCAAAGCGGGCACGGTGGTCCGCCGTCTTTTTTGAAGGGCGAGGAAGGCCTCGCCGTATCCCCCGATGGCAGGAGCCTGGCCTTTATCCATACCGTTGAAAGTCCGAATGCCCGGATGTACCTGGTGCCGCTCAATGATGAGATGATGCCGGCGGGCCCAGCCAGGCGACTTCACTTCGATGAAGGCCGATGCCAAGGCATCGCATGGGATCCAGACGGGCGCGGCATTATTGTTTCATCTGACCGGCGGGGATCTTTCGAACTTTGGAGAGTTCCCATCAGCCCTTCCGCGCCTCCTTCTCTGCTCGGCGTTAATGATGGTGATCCGGCAGACCTCGCAGTCTCGAAGACGACGCACCACCTGGTCTATACGCATCGATCGTATGATTTTAATATCTGGCGCGTTGACCTGACCAAGGGTCGCCCGAGCGGTCCGGTAGCGTTTATCGCTTCGACTCGGAATGAGTTTTACCCGAGCTACTCCCCCGATGGCAAGCGGATCGCTTTCGAATCGAACCGCTCCGGAAATGAGGAGATTTGGGTCTCAGAGGCCGACGCTTCGCATCCGATCCAAATTACCTCGTTCGGGAATAAGTACGCAGGCAGTCCGAAATGGTCTCCCGACGGGCAACACGTCGCTTTTGACAGTAATGCCGACGGGCGATGGAACGTATATGTCATCGATTCGCAAGGCGGCAAACCGGTACGACTCACGTCGGGTTCCGGTTCCAAGATAAGGCCGAGTTGGTCTCACGACGGAAAATGGATTTATTATTGCGCTTCAGGGGAGAGCGGCCCTCAGATCTGGAAACTACCATCAGGCGGGGGGGCGGAAGTCCAGATTACAAAGCATGGAGGGTGTAATCAACTGGAATCACCGGACGGCCGCTACGTTTACTACTTGAACAAAGGTAACATCGCGTTGTGGAGAGTTTCCATCAACGGCGGAGATGAGGTGGAGCTGGCGCAACTGGGACCGGAATCTCAATTCACGCTAGGAAAGAACGGCGCGTATCTGAATTCGCGGGATTCGAACACGCTTAAGTTCCTGGATTACAGGACCGGTTCCATCAAACTCCTCGGCACTTTGCCAGGCACGTTTGGTCCCGGCCTGGCTGTCTCGCCTGATGGGCACTGGCTGCTGTTCGGAAGAGGTGAGTCCGAGGGCAGTCAATTGATGTTGGTGGATAAATTTCGCTGAAGATGTTCGCAGCATCCGGCTTGCCTTCATTCGCGTCAGCGCCTTCGCATTCGATGCCATCGCCGTTACCAAGGCGGCTGTCATGCCTGCCAGGAACAGGGCATGAGCCCTCATGCAGTGTCGCTACGTGCTGGTCATGATCAGTTCGAACTTCGCAGTGTAGCCGATGGAAGGAGCCTCGTCAGGAAAACTGATGCGGGTGGAGATGTTGGTGAAGTCGTTCTTGACGGCGATGAAGAACCCCCTGACGGTCTGGATTTCGCTGCGGCTCGTTTCCTGAATTCGAAATTTCTCCCAGTCCTGCACCTGTGTTTGCGTCGTAAACAGATTGTCGATTTGGGGCGA
>JAFAUR010000809.1 GCA_019243205.1 Acidobacteriaceae bacterium
GCGGGTGTAGTGACGAGCACGGCTACGACGTCGCGGCAGATACAGTTGGGATTGAAGCTGCTGTTCTGAGGGCGGTCAGCCAAAGCCGTCTTTATATGCTCTTGATGCCGCCTGCTGTCTTTATGCGGCCTTGAGGCCCGCGGCCATACTGTTGAAGCAGGTCGATGGCTAGCGCGGACACATCAGGAGAGGAACGGGGAGAACACGCGGACGCGTGTCCCGGTTCATACTCCTTCGCCGATCGAAATTCGTTTCTTCACCCGCTGCGTGTTCTCGCCGCTGCCCCAGAGGAAATTTCTCATGATTGTTATGAAGTTTGGCGGAGCCTCGCTTGCATCCGTCGAGTCGATACGCCAGGTTATTCGAATAGTTGGCCGGGAGCTTCACCGACGGCCGATCATGGTTGCTTCGGCCATCGGAGACACGACGGATGCGCTCTTAGAGCTTCTAACGCACGCGCGTCGCGGCAACGGTTACCCGGCCTGGAAGGCGCTCGAAGAGATCAAGACAGAACACTTCGCCCTCTCTGAAGAACTGCTGGATGGTGAACGCCAGAACGGCATTGACCAGTTCCTGCGAGATACGTTCCGCGATCTGCACGTGCGAATCCTCGAGCTGTGCGAAGGTGAACGCGGGTTCAATGCGGAGTTGCAAGATTGGGTGCTCAGCTTGGGCGAGCAACTGTCAAGTCGATTGCTGGCGGCTATCTTAGACGAGCACTGCGGCTCCGCGCGGCACGTCGATGCTCGAAAATTGATCGTGACGAACGATAACTTCACCAGGGCTGAGCCGCGCTATTGGGAGACGTATGCGCGTATCCGATGGTGCCTTCCCATGGCAGCCCCCGGAAGTACGGTGGTTCTCGGAGGATTCATCGGAAGTACGCAAGACGGACGGACGACCACCCTCGGCCGCGGTGGATCGGATCTGACAGCTTCGATCATCGGTGCTGCCCTGAATGCGGAAGAGATTCAGGTGTGGAAAGATGTCGATGGCATGCTGACGTGCGATCCACTCCTGTTCGACGCAGTGCATCAGGTCAGAAAGCTTTCCTATGCGGAAGCAAGCGAGCTCGCGAGCGCGGGGGCGACGATTCTGCATCCGGAGACTATGGCGCCGGCGCAGCGGCTGCGAATCCCGATCGTGATTCGAAACACCTTTGATTTCGGCTGTGAGGGCACCAGGATCGATTCCCGGACTGACGGCAATCGCAACCTTGTGAAGTCGATCGCCGCGAAGAGTGGTGTTCGTCTGCTCGAGATCCGTAGTGCGAATGCACCGGACGCTCTGACCGAGCTTCGTGAGTTCTGCCAAGGACGCGGCGAGGGGATCACGGTTCTGAGCTCGAGTGAGGAGTGTGTTCTCATCGCGATCGATAAAGATGCGAGACTTCCCGATTTGCGTCCGTTCGAAAGCGGCTGCCTGGAAGTGCGAATACGAAACAGCCAGTCGATCCTGACATTGGTTGGTCAGATTGCGGACCCGATGCACGTGTCACGGAAGATTGCGGCGGTGCTGCACGGAATTGACGCGTTCATCCTTCGCAATGAGCGTGCAGAGTGCTCCCTAAGCGTCGCCGTCCCCGAAACGGAAGCGAGGCGATGCATCGCTTTGCTGCATGATGCTTTCTTCGCAAATCCGGATCCGGCGCTTTTTGTCGTTCGAAACGGTGCGGCGGCAAGGATTCACACGCCTCAGCAGAACATGGCCGAGGCGAAACGGTCAAACAGGTTCGAAGCATTCGTGGCGTCGACGAATATCTTGCAGCCGAATTGATCTCGGACCGCCGTAGCCGCGATTGGAGTTCTAATGCGTTTCAAAATCTGCGATCAATGGCAAATGATCCGAGGCAAGCAGGCTGAGGCGGGTCCGATGCAGATGCATTTCGCGCAAGTAGAAATCCGGATCGTAGTAAATGTGATCGAGGTGCATGAATGGCAACAGGCCGGGATAGGTTCTGGTGCGCTTCAGGTGTAAGGAAATATCAGCGCTTCGCAGGTACCGGCTTAGCGTTTGAGTGGCAAGTCCTCTCGTCCACTCATTGAAATCGCCGGCAACGACTCTCGATCCCCAATTTTCTGTTGGTTCCAGAATGTCGGAGGAAAAACGCCGGGCCTGTTCGCGGCGTTCGAGCAACGATGTTCCCAGATGAACGGCGAACAAGTGGACCGGCCTGGACTCGGTAACTGTCACTGAGACGCGGAGACATTGGCGCGGCTCGCGGCCCGGAACGGTGAGGTCGTACTCTTCGGAAGACTGAACAGAGTGACGCGTAAAGATCGCGTTCCCATAGGGCTCCCCTGCATGCTGACGTGCCCGGCCGAAGAAGAAAGGCACGCGCAGTTCATCGGCAATCAAATGGGCTTGTGAGTAGAGAACCTCCTGCGCGGCGAGGAGATCGGCATTGAGTTCACAGATGACTTCAGCGATACGGGCCGGGCTGACTCGCCAATCGACACCTTTGCATTTGTGCACGTTGTATGTCGCAACACGGAGCCGGGTCATTCCTGACGTTCCAAGAGCGATAAAAGTCTGTCGGCCATTCGAAAGCGCCTCTTCGTGCGCCAGTCTTCGTATGTGATCTCCTTACTCTGCGCGAGATCGCGTTCAAAGTCTTGCGCCACGCGCCGCGTAGTCCCAGGATCGAGCAACGCCAGATTCACTTCGTCATTGATGACGAAGGAGCGGTAATCGAAGTTGGTAGACCCGACGACAACCCAGCAATCATCCACCATAAGAGCTTTGGTGTGATTCATTGATGGCTGGTATTCGTAAATGCGAATACCGTGCTTGAGGAGCGATCCGTAGAGCTCACGGCTGGAGGCACGCGTGAGACGTTGATCGTTGTTATCGCCCGGAGTAAGGATCCTGACTTCGACATTGCGCTCCCGGGCGGCTTGGATGATCGCGCGGCGGGCGCTGCCGTCGGGCAGGAAATATGGACTCGAGATGTAGACGCATTTCCGCGCACAGGAGATGAGTAGCTGAAAAAGGATGCGAGCCTGTGTGGCGCCGGCCGCCGGTGTACTGCCCACCACCAAGGCAGGCGTGGAATCCGCCGAGCCCGGGACGTCGAAGTACTCGTCACCCGTAAGAATTTCACCCGCTACACGCAACCAGTTCTGGGCAAAGACAGCCTGCAGCGCGGCGACTGATGGACCTTCGACGCGAAGTATCATATCGCGCCAGCGACGTCCTTTCACCCCGTCGCGCATCCACCAGTCCGCAATTCCGGCGCCGCCGATGAACGCGGTCTGTCCATCAATGACGATCAGTTCGCGATGGGTGCGGTTGTTGAGGTCAGGCAGGAGATCAGGGCGCGGCGGGTGATACCACCGGAGCTGCCCGCCAGCGCCGGTGAGCTCTTTCAGATACGAACGCGGCGTGCTTAAACACCCTATGTAATCCAGAGTGAGGCGGACTTGAACGCCTGCGCGGGCGCGCTCGGCAAGCGTTTTGACGAAACGCCTCGAGACATCGCCTCGATGAAATATGTAGGCTTCGAGATTGATGGATCGACGGGCTTGTGCGATGGCGCAAAGCTCGGCTTCATAGAAGCAGGGTCCGTTGGTCAGCACTTCGATCCGGTTGCCTTCGAGAAGCTTGGCTTCCGTGAGAAAGGCTAGCAATGAGCAGAATTCCGGGCTGTCCACTGCAACATCCGGGCGCGTTTTGACGGAATATCCGAGATCGGGGCCGAAGAAGGCCCGATAAAGGCTTAATGCCTGAAGCGCGATGGCAATGCTGCCGATGACAATCAGCGCGGTATGCACGAGGACACGCGCTGGTTAGAGTGCCCGTGGAGCGGAGGCGTTTCTTGCCCCCGGGGAAGATCGCGGCTTATTCGGATTCAAGGGTCTTCTTTAGCCAGGCAATCATCTCCGGTTTCCAATGCTGCATGTCGGCGGCCTTCCAGGTCGACATACCGTGTCCGCCACCTTCGACCGTGATGATCTGGCAGTCGGTTCCGGTAGCCCGTATGGCGTCACAAAAAGCCGTGGTCTGATCGTACGAAACCTGATCATCTTTTGTCCCGTGAATGCACAGGAACGGCGGCATCCCTTTATGAACGCCCGCAATGGGGGAAACTGCGTGCAGCTTTTTCAGGCCTTGCTCGTCCAGGGTGTCGACTCCGAAGAAATGGATGCCGCCCCCATTGGCAGCGTGGCGGTTCAGGCTCGCCATATTAAAGCGTTCAGGATGATCGCGCCGCAGAACGGCAAGCTTGCCGTAATCGGAAGGGCCGTAGAAATCGACCACAGCGGCGACCCTGGATTCCGGAGTCTCGTGCGTTCCGACATAGTTCACTAGAAAACCGCCTGCCGATTCGCCGATCAACGCAATCTTCGAAACATCGACGTGATAGGCGGCCGCGTTTGCCTTCACCCAGGCAATGGCGCTGCGAACATCTGCGACGGCTTCAGGCATATGCGCCTGCGGCGCAAGACGGTAGTCTATGCTGAACCACGCAAAACCTGCGTCAGACAGAGGCTGGAACAACGGGCGCACGTTCGTGCTTTTCGAACCCTGATCGAACCCACCTCCATGGACGAGGATCGTAGCCGGGAATGGGCCAGAGCCGTCCGGAACGTGCAGATCGAGCAGGAGTGGTTTGCCGTCGCGGTTGGCGTATTCTACGTCCTTCTTATCTGTCGCAGCAGCAGCATTCAGTGCTAGCGCGAGAATGAAGGCGACAAAGAGGGCAGGTTTTGGCATCGATGGGGATTGTAGCAGCCGATGACGGAAACAGCTTGGCACAGTATGGGAACCAATTGCGGCGGCGGGTGGAAGCTCAACGGGTGGTTACGGTGGACGTAAAGGTGACGCCACGATCACGATTGGCTGAAGTCTACGATGTGACCTCGGATGGTGTTCTGAAAGTGAGAGTGAGGGCGGCCCCGGAACGGGGTCGCGCTAACGAAGAAGTGTCTGAGGTCCTTGCGGCGTTTTTGGGCATGCCCAAGTCCGGCATCAAGCTCGTGGGCGGCAGCAGTTCGCAACGCAAACGCTACCGCGTGGAAGCGGTTCAACGGACAGCCACAAGGGTCTCGAGCGATGGCGCAAGAGCCACGGACCACACGCCTTCAAAGTCGACGAAGTAGGTTTCCACGCTGAGGGACGGGAAAGCCTGGGTGACAAACTCGGCTGCAAACCGGAGTTGCTCGACGTGATGAGCCCTTTCGGCGTTCGTGTCATTCCGGAATGCGGGCAATCCACCGTAGGCGCCGCAGTCGGAGTGCAACATAAGGACGAGACGCCTCGTTTTGTGAAGAAAGATAGACGTCCGGATCTGCTGCAGCACAAACTCGCCGTCGGGGTCGGCCGCAGGGGAGGCGAGACTTTTCGCGCCACCTGCAACAGTGATGACGTCCGGCGCTGAAATGGAGCGCCGCTTCAGGAACTTGGAGAGTGTGAGTCGAAACCGATGGTCAAAGCACCAGATAACCGCAGCATCAGATTCGTATGGCTCCCGAGGAGCATCGAAATGGAACACTTTCTCCATGGACCTCCAATTGTCCCGTGGAGTGAAAGAGTGTTCAACCGGCCTTTGCTAGCTCGAAGCAGTGGCGGATCTTCTTTCCCAAGCCGATGAACTCGTCCAAGTCGGGCGGTTTCGTGAAATAGCCGTCGGCCTCTACTCGGGCACTGTGCACCGTGTTCCGAATGACATCTTCTGGGGAAGAACTCAGAATGAACACCTGCGTATGGCGGAGAGCGGAATTTTCGCGAA
>JAFAUR010001029.1 GCA_019243205.1 Acidobacteriaceae bacterium
GCTTTGCCCTGCTGGAGCAAAGCGTTTCCGAGACGGTAACTCGCCTCAGCACTCCCGGGCTGCAACTTGCACTCAGCACGGAACTCCTCTTCTGCTTTGTCCCACTGCGCGGCACCTGCGTAGACGAGTCCGAGTTCAAGGTGCAGGTGAGGAATGTCGGGCCGCTGCTTCAGCGCCTCCCGAAATTCGCCTTCGGCTTGTGGCATTTGTCGTAGAACGAAATAGTTTTCGGCCATGGCCTGATGCGAGCGTGCCGAATCGGGGTAGGTCTCGACCAGAGTGTCGATGGCACTCTTCGAAAGTAATCCGCCGGCGCGACCGAGATAGTAGAGCAAGTCAGGATCATTGGGACGATTGACGAGCGCGGCACTCAGATTCGAGACCGCCTGTTGATATTGACCCGTTTCGATTTGGGCGACACCTAACGCTTCCAACGCATGGACGCGCTCGAGATGCGGGATTGCTTCCGACGCGAATCCGAGGGATAACAGCGCGTAACCGAGTTGGCGGTGCGCTTCATCGAGATCCGGTCGCAACTCGACAGCCCGCTTCAAAGGTGCAATCGCGGCACTGTAATCGCGCATTTGCGAGTACTCTTCGCCGAGATAGAGGAAAGCTTGAACGAGATTGGGATCGGCCTCGGTCGCTTTGCGGAACTCTGAGATAGCGACGTCGAAATGGCCTTGTTTATGCGCCTCAATTCCCGCCTGGATGTGCTGTTCGCCCGCGGAAGGAACATTCTGGAGAGCCAGCGTAAGAAATAAGGCCGGGAGAATCATGAGTTATCGGTGCTCCGGTTCGCGTACCTCAAGGAACTGATCGGCTGGAACGCCCGTAAGGGTCTGATGAGTGCCGGAAGGCCATACGAGGTCCACGCTTGCTGTCGACGCTGACCCGAGCCCGAAATGCAGCCGCTTGTCATTCGCAGACAGATAGCTTCCGGCTGTGGTTGCGCAGCGCGTCTGTCCATTGACGCGAACTTTCGCGCCGAGACCGTCGCGATTGCTGCGAGTACCTCGAAGTGTGATCGTGAGCCAATGCTGTGTGCCGCCGCGATTCATCAACACGAGAGGCTGCCCGCCAAGCACGGTCAGTACGGCATCCATCCAACCATCATTGTTGAGATCTCCGAAAGCCAACCCGCGGCCGGCAACAGGCGTTGTGATTCCTGAGGCCGCGCGCTCGAAACGCCCATTGTGATTCACGGCGAGCAGGGGCAGTTGAAGATAGTGGAGTGAATGATCGATGGCCTCGACGTTATCGAGGACGTGACTCTGAGCAACGAGCAGATCTTTCCAGCCGTCGTTGTCAAGATCTTCTAAGCCGATACCCCACCCGGAACTTCCCGCGGTCAGCAGACCAAGACCGGTTTCCAGGCTGGTATTGGTAAACGATCCTCCGCCGTCGTTGTGATACGCACCGTAGATTTCGCGTGGCAGCACGGTGACGATAATGTCAGGTTTCCCATCGTTGTCATAGTCCTGGAAAACGGTACCCATTCCGGAAAGCGGCTTGCCATCGGCGGAGAGGGCGGCCCCGCATTCGAGCGCGGATTCCGTGAAGGTTCCATTGCCGTTGTTGTGGAACAGGTACTGCTCCATCCCGTCATTAGAGACGAAGATGTCGGTCCGACCGTCATCATCGTAATCGGCAAATGCCACCCCTAACGCGCGGCCCTTTTTCGCGGTGATGCCGGATTTCTCGCTGACATCCTCGAAGGTCCCGTCTCCACGGTTCCGGTACAGGAGGTTGGTGGTTCCAGGAAATTCCCCGGGTGGACAATACGTCCGCCATGCGCCACCACAGGTCTTACTGTGCTGCGTGTCCCATTGCATGTAGCGGGTGACAAAAAGATCGAGATGGCCGTCGTTGTCGAAGTCGAAGAAGCCCGCTGAAACGGACCAGCCGCCGCCTGCCACACCGGCCTTGGCTGTCACGTCTGTGAACGTTCCGTCGCCATTGTTGTGATAGAGGATGTTCTTACCGTAGCTGGTGACGAAAAGGTCCGGATATCCGTCATTGTCGTAGTCGCCGACAGCGACGCCCATGCCGTAGTTGCCGGCGCCGGCATTGGCGAGCCCGGCAGATTTGGTCACGTCTGTAAAACTTCCGTCTTTGTTTTGGCGATACAGCCGGTTCCAGTAATGCGGATTGGCACGGTCGAATGTTTCAGGTTGGGCCATGGGGCTCGTCAGAGCCCCGCCGTTCACCAGGAAGATGTCGAGCAAGCCATCGTTGTTGTAATCGAGCAACGCAACGCCGCCCGGCATGGTCTCGATGAGGTACTTCTGCGACGTGGGCGAATTTTCGAGGGTGAAATCCAACCCGCGAGGAAACCTTACATTGAATATGGGCGCTGCGGCCGCGAAGCTCGATAGCCGGAGAAAGTCGCGGCGGCTGAAGCGGCCA